>NZ_CAXUPU020000006.1:0-291606 GCF_964252755.1 Caballeronia sp. LjRoot29
TGTTTTTAAGTAATCAATTGAATCGGTCAATTCTCTACGACTGGCATAAATCGGCGTTTGCCGTTCCGTCAATCACGTCGAATTAATTCACGCTTATGACGTCGAATCAGGATTGGGCATTTATTTTTGATTTTTTATCGATGCATTTTAGAATATTTCATCATACGATTAGGTATGGCGATATTTTTGCGGTATGCGCAAAGTAACTACCGGAGGGTTTCGGGATTCGAGCCTTATAGCGTAAGGATTACTTGGCATATGCCTTCTAGCACTACATTGACCGTGCCGATTCTCTTAATTCCATAAGTGCCCCGTTTAATTTTTACGTTTAACCCAATCAAGCGCCGACCCACGGGTCGCGGGGCTTAGGGGTGTTATCGCCTGCGCATTCTGCATCTGGATTAGGCGACCATTACGAGACCAATTTTCATGTTAAAAAAGCGCATTCGTGCGGTATTTGCCGCCGCTGTATTGATCGCGGCAATTGTGCCGGAGTGTCAGGCGCAATACACCACTGACTGGGTTGCGAACACATACGGAACGAATTCCACTTATGTCGGTAATGGCGCCCGCTCCATATGGGTTGCGCCCGAGGGGACTATTTATACCGCTTCCCTCTGGGACGAAAACGAAGGCGGCGTTGCTATCTACGGCAATCGCCAGAACATGGGGTCCATCGGAATTCATAACGAATTCCAGGGCAGCGCCATTACGGGTAACGCAACTTCGATTTTTGCCGCCTTGCAATATGACAGGACCAACGGCAGCGGCTGGGTAGGGCGATATAACCGAACCAGTAAAACACGCGATCTTTCCATCCCCGTCAGTGCGACAACGACCCAGACGCGGGGTGATGTCGTGACCGGACTCGCGACATCGGGCTCCCTTCTTTATGCGAGCGACTTCCCTGGAAATCGCGTCCGCGTCTTTACCACCGACGGTGTTTGGCAAAGCGATATCAACGTGGCAGCGCCCGGAGCGCTCGCCGTGGACAGCGCCGGCAACGTCTGGGTCGCGCAGCAGAACGCCGGCACGATCGTCGAGTTCAGCGCGGCCGGCGCAGCGTTGAACTCGATCCAGATGCCCGCCACGTCCCGCCCGAGCGCGTTGTATTTCGATCCAACGGCTGGACAGCTTCTGGTCGGCGACGAAGGGCCCGACATGAACATCAAGATCTATCAGACCGCGGCGAGCACGGGTCAGCCAACGCAGGTCGGCACGTTCGGCATTCAGGGCGGGTATCTGGACACGACTACGGGCATCAAGGGCCAAGTCGGGGACAAGCGCTTCACCCGCGTTGCCGGCATTGGCAAGGACGCCACCGGCAATCTGTATGTCCTCAACAACCCGTGGGGTGGAACGTGGGATCTTGGCCGCAACGGCACTACCGACATCCACGCCTACGACAGTTCAGGCACCTTGCAGTGGACGCTTCAGGCGTTGAACTTTGAAGGCAACGGCGCACCCGACCCCGCGACAGACGGCGCCAATTTCTACGGCGGCTTCAATATCTACACGGGCGGCGCGGGCGGAACGTTCGTGGCGAACACGGTCGATCCGATCGACTATCCGTCCGATCCACGCATCGATATGAGCGACACCCAGCGCGGCGAGCACTTCGCACAAATTGCCACGGTCGGCGCAAACCGGATCATGGTGGCGGCCGGCCAGAATCCGGGAATTTTTTACTTCTTCCACTTCAACGCGGCCAATGGCTACATCGCCATCCCCGATGGATCTTTACCCGGCACGGCGTTCAATGCCACTGCATTGATCACGGGAGGATTTTGTCTCGACAGCAACGGAAACATCTGGGCCGGCCCGGACCGCACGAACCGCATTTATTACTATCCGTTGACCGGTTTTGACGCCGACGGCAAACCGAGCTGGGGAGCGGGCATTGCATATGCCACGCCGAGGTCCATCTGGCCGATGACGCGGATCATCTACCTCCCGGAGAGCGACACCATGATCCTGGCGCAAGGCATAGTCGGAAGTACAGACTGGACCTCGATAGGAACACGGGTCGAGGTGTATCACGGCTGGCTTGCAGGTAACCAGCGCGCACCGAATCCGGTGATCAACCTGACCAGCCCCAATCCGAAATCGATCACGGCCGCCGGCAACTATCTGTTCGTCGGGTATGTAGGAACCGTGCCTAACATTGACGCCTTCAATCTCTCCACGGGTAACCTGGACACGACCTTCACCAATAGCAACCCCGCTGCCGTGGACGTAGGCAATAACGTCGATTCAATGTATGGCCTGAGGTCATATCTGCGGTCGACCGGCGAGTACGTGGTCACGAAGGACAACTACAACCAGTCCAATCTCATTGTTTATCGATGGACGCCGGGGTCGTAGCTGTATTTGACGGCGAGCTTCATTGAATGATCAGTGAATGCTTAGCCCTGCGAATTTACTTCGCTTGCATTGCGGCATGAGAACCATCGCCGCGTTGTCCTCGGCTCTTGCACGACGTCCGCTGTCTCGCGCCACCACCGCTGACCGCGGTGCGGCGCGGCCAGGTCAAGCCGCTCTCCCATGCGCGGCGTCGTGAGCAGAATGCCACTTGCGGCGGCGAGCCCCGTCACGCGCTCGAACGGATCCTGCCAGCGATGCATCGCGAGATCGAACGTGCCGTTGTGGATCGGCATCAGCCAGTCGCCGCGCAGATCGAGATGGGCCTGCACGGTTTGGTCAGGCTGCATGTGCACGTACGGCCATTGGGCGTCGTAGGCACCCGTCTCGATCATCGTTACGTTGAATGGACCCAGCCGTTCGCCGATCGTCCTGAAGCCGTCGAAGTAGCCTGTATCGCCGCTGAAGAACACGCGCAGATCGGCGTCGACGATAACCCACGATGCCCACAAGGTGCTGTTGCCATCGAAGAGGCTGCGGCCCGAGAAATGCTGCGAAGGCGTTGCCGTGAAAGTGATGCCGTCGATCTCAACGCCTTGCCACCAGTCGAACTGACGAACCTTCGACGCGTCGATGCCCCATTCGATGAGCCGATCGCCCACGCCGAGCGGCGTCAAAAAGATGCCCGTGGTGTTCGCGAGCGCAAGGACCGTCTCGCGGTCCAGATGGTCGTAATGGTCGTGGGACAGAATCACGCCACGCAGTGGCGGCAGGTCAGCGAGCGCAATGGGCGGGGCATGAAAGCGTTTTGGACCAAACCGTTTGAACGGCGACGCACGTTCGGCGAAGACCGGATCGGTCAGCCAGAATTGACCCCGCAGCTTGAGCAACATGGTTGAATGCCCGAGGCGAAACAAGCTGCGATCCGGCGCCGCGTCAAGCTGTTCGCGCGTCAGCGCATCGACAGGCAGAGGGCTTGATGGCACAGTACCGGCGGGTTTCTTGAACAGCAGATTCCATGCAATGCCCAGGGTCTTTCCGATTCCTTCCAAGGGACGAGGGCTGACATTACGGAAGCGCTCGCCATTGTGCTGCGTTGACGAGTCAAATGATTCGCGGCCGCGTTGCGCCGCTGTTAGCCCCAAGGCACGGCGGATAGAACCGGTGAACGATGTCATGTAATGGCGTCCCAATTTCAAAAGTAGGGAAAGTAGACTGCACAGTGTAGTTTATCGTAGAAAAAAGTAAACTACCTGGTGTAAAATTTATCGATGAATACGACTGCCGACTCCACCACCAACCTGCCACGTCTCACCGATCGCAAGCGCGCCGCTGTGATCGCTGCGGCTATTGAAGAATTTCTCGCCGCGGGTTTCGACGCCACCAGCATGGACCGCGTTGCAGCCCGCGCGGGCGTATCGAAGCGCACGGTCTACAACCATTTTCCAAGCAAGGAAGCGCTGTTCGCAGCCACCCTGCGGCAGTTGTGGGACTCGAGTGATACGGGCGAGGCGCCTGCTTATTCCAACTCGCAGCCGTTGCGCGCGCAGTTGCTGCAATTGCTGCTTAAAAAGCTGAGTCTTTTAAATAACGAGGCTTTCTTGTCGCTCGCGCGCGTCGCAATAGCGGCGGGCATTCATTCGCCGGAGCGTGCGCGCGACATGGTGGCGCGCATGGGTGAGCGCGAAGAAGACCTGACCGTATGGATTCGCGCAGCGACTGCCGATGGCCGGCTCAAGACATCGGACCCCGTGTTCGCTTCGCTGCAATTGCAGGCTCTCGTCAAGGCGTTTGCTTTCTGGCCGCAAGTGACAATGGGGCAGTCTCCGTTAAGCAAGCGTGAACAAAAGCAAGTAGCGGAATCCGCCGCTGACATGTTTCTTGCGCGCTATGCATGAGGTGCGCGATGATCTTAGCGCTTGGTAAACGAGCCTCGTAAACTCCGGTTACGGCGCCTCAACAATATTCCCCCATGGAGTTCACGCAAGTGACACCGCATTTAACTATCGTGGTGATGCTCATTCCTATTGTGGATTGAGCCCCGTTGCAAATACCGGAGACTTCCATGAGCGATCAACACGAAGTTCATCACCATCATCACGAAGCAGCCAAGCACCTCGATTCGGCCGCGAAGCATCATCGCGAAGCAGCCAAGCACGCCGAAGCAGGCGACCACGAGAGTGCAAGCCACCATGCTCACCTGGCGCATGGTCACGGGTTGCATGCGGGCGAGCACGCTGAACACGCAGCCAAGAAGGCAGCGCATTTGCACAGCGGCCACTGATTGATTTGGTTTGGATCAGATGTTTCGGACAACGCACGAGGTTCGAGTGCGTTGTCCGGATGCAGTCACTTGTCTACGATTAGTGATTGATGCTTGCATGCGCTGCTACTTGATTGATTGAACCTGTGCCTGACTCAACTCCCACGTGTGCGGTGGCAGCGGAATGAAGTGCACCGTATCGAGGTAGGCCTCATTGGTCTCGGACGGCACGATCGACCAGAGCAAGAACCTGCGCAGCGCGGCCGCAGTGGTGGCGTCAGGTTGCTTCGTCGAAACAACCGCGTACTCGTAATTGACGAGCGGATACGAGCCCGATGCCGGCGCGAACACCAGGCTCAAGCGTTCATCAGCCGGCGTGCGCGGACCCAGTGAAGCGGCGCCTGCCGTGATCGCGTCTTTGCTTGGCGTAACAAATTCGCCCGCTCCATTCTTGAGCGCGGTGGTGCCGAGATGCGCAGCGGTCAGCTTGTCAGTAAAACTAACGCCGACATAACCAATCGAATAAGGCGTTGTCTGCAGCGCCTGCAGCATGCCCGCGTTGCCCGTTGCAGTCGCACTACCCGGCACGCTCGGCCACGAGATCGACGTGCCATATCCCTGGTTGCTTTCCCAATTCGGCGTCGAGAATGACAGGAACTGGGTGAACACGAAGGTATCTCCGGAGCCCTCGGCGCGATGGATCGGCACGATCGGGTTATGCGGCAACGCTACGCCTGGATTGAGTGCGGCGATCGGCGGCGCATCCCAGTTGCGAATCTCGCCCGTGTAGATGCCGGCGAGCACCGGCCCGTCCATCTTGAGGTGCGTCGTGTTGAGACCGGGCACGTTGTAGTTGACCGTCTGCGCGGCAATGGCCAGCGGGACGTTGATGATCTGCGGGTGTTGCCGCATGTCGGCGTCGGTCATATAGGCGTCCGAAGCACCTATCTGGACCTTTCCAGCGAGCACTTGCTGGATGCCGGCCTCGGAGCCTGTCTCGCCCACCGTAATATGAACGCCGGGATGAGTCTTCGTGTACTCGGCCACCCATGTGATGAAGAGCGGATACATCAAGGTCGAGCCGGTTTCGCTCAATGTGAGGTCCTGTGCATTGGCCAATGCGCTCGTCATCAAGCCGAACGCAGCCATGCACAGCGGCAGGGCTGCGAACCGGTGCGGGCGCATCCGCCGTGCCGTGTTTTTATGTTGCTTAGTCATGCACGTCTCCGTCGCGATACGGGGAAACCATCTCTTGTGTGGGGAACATCGTGGCGGTCTGTGAGCGCGTGCCTGTTGTTAGATCTATCGTCCAATGTCGTCAAGGCTCACGCCGTTTGTCTCGATGCGGAAGATCCACGTCACCACGGCGCCGAGAATCGATGTGCCCACGAGAATGTAGAGAAGCGGACCGGTGCCAATGCCCGTGAGCAGAATGGGAAACAGGAACGCAGTCGCGACCGCGCCGATCTTGCCGACAGCCGCCGCGAACCCGGCTCCGGTGCCGCGTATGGCCGTTGGAAACACTTCGCCTGCGAGCAGATAGGTTTGTGCATTCGGGCCCAGGTTGGTCATGAAATTGAAGAGCATGAAGCCGGCGAAAATCACCACCGTCTTCGTCGATCCTTCAAATCCATCGGATAACGAAGCAATCAGGAGGCCTGCCGCGCAACCGATAAAACCAATCACTTGCAGCCAGATCCGTCCGACCTTGTCCGCGAGGATGACCGCGAAGATGATGCCGACAATCAGCAGCAGGGTAATGAGGGCTGAGCCCTTGGCCGCAAGTATGTCGTTCAGTATCAGGTCGCTGATGCTTCGGACATGGTCAGGTTTGCTGCCGAACGCTGCTGCGAGAATGGTCGGCGTGAAGATGCCGATGCCGTACGTGCCGAGATCCTGCAGGAACCACGGTACCGAGGCCAGGATGGTGGCGCGCAGGTTACGCCGCGCGAACAGCGCGGCAAAGCTCTTGTTGCCGCCGTGGACTGTGGCGGCCATTTCCAGTTCGCGCGACAGCGCAATACTTGTCGGGTACTGCGGGCTGCGCACTAGCAATCGCTGCGCAGCGGCTTCCGCGCGGTCGACCGCGCCGCGAATATGCAGCCAGCTCGGGCTTTCCGTGATGTAGAAGCGGCCGATGGTTACCGCCAGCGCCGGGATGATCGCGGTGCCGTACATCCAGCGCCATGAATCGAGTGTCGGGATGGTCGAGAGCACCAGGAAGCCCACGGCCGTGCCGCCGAGCGCGCCCAACGCCTGGAAGCCGAACGCTGCCAGCACGAGCTTGCCCCGACTGCTGCTAGGGATGCTTTCGGAGATGATCATGTGCGCGGTCGGGTAATCACAACCGAGCGCCACGCCAAGTCCAAAAAGGCAGATCACGAGCGATGTGAAGTTGGTGCAAAGAACGAGCAGCACCAGGAACGCCACGAAGATGATCATCTCCACGATGAACATCCGTTTACGCCCGAAGTAGTCGGACATGCCCCCCAGTCCCACCGCTCCGACCAGGATGCCCATCAGGCTCGCGGCGCTGATGAAACCGTTCTGCGCCGCACTGATGCCGAACTCGCGCGAGATCAGCGGGAGTGCGACCCCCGTCATGAAAACGACGAACCCTTCGAAGAACTTTCCCGCTGCGGCCAGCGCCCAGATGCGCCATTGCATCGCGGTCATGGGCACCGATGGGAGGCGTGTCCCGTCGGGCCACATCGGATGTTCATCGATGTACTGCTGGACCGACTTCACACCGTTGCTCTGTAACCTGTCGGAATCTGCCACATCATGCATGTCTCGCTCCTGGTGCGATTGCGGCTATTGTTTTCGATGGCGATAAGACGCTGGAGAGTAGTTACTCGCGGGCGTAGTCGCTTAACTGAGGCTTAGTTGAGGCTTAGCACATGCACCATGTCGCCTTCGATGGTCGAAGCGAATCCTTCGCAGAGAATGTGCGATGCCAGATGGCCATCGTGACGGGGGCAGGTGTCGTGCAGATGACAAGAGCGGACCGGCAGCGGACCTATAGTTGACGGGGTTTGTAAGCTTGCTGAAGAGAAGAAGAAAGACTGATGCGTTCGCATGCGGCTTTCATGAGGCTTGCTTACTTAAGTATTCCTGATTTCTTTCAATACGCTTCTGATGCGGGAGTTTTGTCTAGGTAATCTGCTTGTATGGATTGCCCGCAAGGGATCATTCTTGCGGGGCAAAATGCAGTGTCGACACACTCTGCAGACGACGCACGCAACAAGCCGTTGCGTGGTCAGCGATCACCCAGCCGAGGGTGATTCTTCCTTCGAAGCCTGCGGATCGCGATCCGCGAGGTCTTCAAGCATGGACGCGGATGGAACAAAGAACAGGCCGCCCGTGACCGCGCGGCTGTAATCGAGAAGCCGGTCGTAATTGCCCGGAGGGCGTCCAACAAACATGTTCTCGAGCATCTGCTCGATGGGTTCAGGCGCACTCGCATAACCAATAAAGTACGTCCCGAACTCACCCGCGCCTGGACGGCCGAATGCCATGTTGTGACGCAGGATCTTCACTTCCTTGCCGTCCTTCTCGATGGTCGTTAGCGAGCTATGCGAAGACGAGGGTTTGACTCCATCGGCGAGCTCGACATCGGACAATTTCCTGCGGCCGATAATACGTTCCTGCGCCTCGACTGGCAGTGATTCCCAAGCCACCATGTCGTGCAGATACTTCTGCACCATCACATAGCTGCCACCCGCAAATGCCGGATCCTGATCGCTGATGAGGGCGAACTCGACTGCCTCGCGGCCGCTCGGGTTTTCCGTGCCATCGACAAAACCCACCATGTCGCGCAGGTCGAAATAGCGAAAGCCATGGACTTCATCGACGACCGAGACCGCGTCGCGCAGGCGCTCCATCAACAGGGAAGCGAGCTCAAAGCAGAGATCCATATGGTCTGCGCGGATGTGCAGCAGGATATCGCCCGGCGTCCCGATAGCGCGGCGCTTGCCCTCGCCAAACTCGCGGAAGGCGTGAAGATTCGCAGGACGTGGCGCACCGAAAAGCGTGTCCCAGCCGTCTGAGCCAAAACCGCAGACGCACGAGAGGTTGGCCGTAGGCGCGCGAGTACCGACCGCACGAACCAGAGCGGCGACGTCAGCGCATAACGCGCGTACCGTGCTCGCGCTGTCGGGACCGGCTTTAAGCGTGGCGACCAGGAAGATCGCGCTGCGGGAGATGGAATCGCAAACGGCTTGGGGCTCTGGAATGTCGGTGGGCATCGGATGAATATTCTCGATTTGTCAGGGAGTCCGGCAAGAGCGAGCGGGTGCTTTGCTAATGCCAAGACTCCGTTGCGGAATGTTTTGACAAGGTTAGTCAATTCTCGGGATCGACGCGAGTGGGAAGGCGGATTTTCTGCTTAGCGTTCAGCGTCGCGGGTCAGGCGCCGCGCTTTTGTAAGGCTCTGGAAATAGCAGAATCCGCGCTGGTCGGTAGCTGCATTCCTTCGTCGAACCTCGTTGTACGAGATAAAATCATCCTGTTAAAGTGACTACATTATTCAGGTATACGTCTAACAGGTTGCACATGCCCCACGAGAACGAGAGCTCACGCGCGAACGACAATCGGCTCGGCAGCTATCTGAAGAACCGGCGGACGAAGCTCGATCCCGCGACCTTCGGTTTCTCCGGTAGCCGGCGGCGGACGGCGGGATTGCGCCGGGAAGAGGTGGCGCAGCGCGCGAATATCAGTGCAGCCTGGTACACGTGGCTTGAGCAGGGGCGCGGCGGTAATCCGTCGGCGGAGGTGCTGGACCGTATCGCGAGCGCGCTGATGCTGACTGAAGTCGAGCGCGAACACGTGTTCCTGCTCGGCCTTGGTCATCCGCCTGAGGTCCGCTATCGCGGCGGTGACGCGATCACGCCACGGTTGCAGCGCCTGCTCGAGGCGCTGCCCTATAGCCCGGCGATCGTCAGGACGGCGACGTGGGACGTGGTCGCCTGGAACCGGGCGGCGGCGGCCGTGCTCACCGACTACGGCAGCCTGCCGCCCAAGCAACGCAACATTCTGCGCATGATCTTCTGCGATCCGCGCGTGCGTGCTGCGCAGTTCGATTGGGAAAGCGTAGCCCGCTTCGTGGTGAGCGCTTTCCGAATCGATGCCACCCGCGCAGGCGCTGACGCTGAAGTGGCGCCGCTTATCGATGAACTGTGCCGGTCCAGTCCCGAGTTCGCCGCCATGTGGCAGGACAACGAGGTGCAGACTCACGGCGAAGGGGTCAAGCACTTGCGCCACCCGGTGCTCGGGCCGATCTCGCTGGAATACTCGTCCTTCGCGGTCGATGGGCGGCCGGATCTTCAAATGATTGTCTACAACCCGGCGACACCGGTCGATCAGGAACGGCTCAGGTCCTTGATCGAAATAGCGCCCGTGATGGCAGCGGAATGAATTCCTGGCGTTCGATATTGCTTTCGCGCGATTGTCAGAAGACCTGGTTGCGGTAGTCCTTGACAGCAATGAGGGCGATTTCGTAATCGAGGCTGCATGCCTCTATCGCCTGGGCCCTTTCATGATTTCCGACTCCATTGCGGCATGCCATTCCTCGCTCGCCTCGATGGAATCCATCTCTTCCTCAACGGATCCCATAGCGCGCTCGGCGGCCGCTTTTGTCTCGTCTGCCGAGGTGTCTAACTCGTCGAATTCGTCGTTCTCGTCGCCCGGGGGTTGCAACATGTCCTTAAGCATTGCACTTAGCTCCAACGTGTCCCAAGGCAAGCCACGCTGCGTCTGCAATTTAATGTAATGCCTCACTTCCGCGTTCTGCTCAGGAGTGAGGGGCAAGCCCCGAAAAGTGGTGTCAGGGTCAAGGTCTGTCATGGTTTCCTCCGACGGGCGGCTTGGTCTTCAGTGTAGCGCGACATGCAGAGGGTCCAACAATTCAAACGTTGCTGGCACGGCGGCGACACTCGACGGGATTGATTACATCGTCGACAATTGAAGGTCATTTTTCGTCAGCGATATCGTGCCCATGGTGAGAAGAACATTCATTACGCTTTTGTGTGCTGCATTGTTCGTTGGCAATGTAACGGCTTCGGAGCAGTCACAAAGACCGCCGGGGCCGGTAATGATGGTTCATTTCGATTACTACCCCAAGGACCGCCAGAAAATAAGCGCGCTGGAGCATCGGCTAGAACGTGCGATAAAGCGTGCGGGCGCTGGCGAGCTTGGCGAGACTGAGTTTCATATAGACGGCAATGATGGCTATTTGTATATGTACGGTCCCGATCCCGATCGACTCTATGCAGCGACGGGTCCAATCCTGAAGTCGTCCAGACTGATGACCGATGCCGAAGTCACGAAGCACTACGGCTCTCGCACCGAAACGTTCGTGATACACCGAGCCGGCACGCAATAGCGACGCACCTGTCGCACTCGAACGCGTCGCTCACAGCCGACCGCTCACGCGAATGTTGGCCGGCCGCGTTTTAGAGAATGGTCCAAATCCAATTTTGGTTCGTAAGATGCGTGCCGCAGCGCACATCAGGTCGTTTTTACCAATGCTAGATTGAGGGATGTAAATGGCGGTAAAAACGAAAAAAATCAGGATTGTTTATTCGTCTCCAAAAAATAAAAAGGCCAACGAATGTCCGCGACACATAATAGATTTGACGCGCTCGACGGGCTGAGAGGCGTTGCCGCTATCGCAGTAATGATCTCCCACTTCAGCCAGGAAACGGTCTTCAAAAACGCTTATGAAGCGGTCGATCTGTTCTTCATGTTGAGCGGTTTCGTCATCGCACATTCTTACGGTGCGCGCCTCTTGAACGGCATGACAAGTACTGAATATGTGAGCAGGCGCCTGATCCGCCTGTATCCAATGTTGCTGATTTCCTTGCTGATCGCGCTGCCGGTTTTTATCGAGGCGGGAGCGGTAGGTTTATCGAACTATTCGGTCCGAAATGTTGCCGCCGCGACGCTCGATAATTTTTTTCTCGCTCCCTATCTCGGCGATTTCGGCGCGGCCAGCATGACCAGCATTCAGTCGGTACCGCCGGCGCAACTCACCATAGCCGCCATTTTTCCCAGTAACCCACCGGCGTGGTCGCTGTTCTTCGAGGTGCTCGCAAGTCTCGCGTTCGCGTTTGTTGTGCGCCTGAGTACTCGGTCGATATTCAAAATAATCGTCTTCAGCGCCGTCATGTTCGTCGTATTCAGCGCACTGACGGTCGTTGAAACGCATGGTCACGGGTTTGCTGATTTCGAGCAAGGCTGGTCCAGCAGCAGGCTTGACGGCGGGTTTTTCCGGATCGCGTTCGGGTTTATGGCAGGCGTGTTTTTGTACAACGTTAAAAGTGCGAGCGCCAAACCGGTGAGGGCAATGGTGCCTCGGGTGTTTGCAAACATCTACGTGCTGTACGCGTTGGTACTGGTTTTGTTCTTATTCCCCATGTCGCTGCGCGGCTTGTATCCGATGCTTATTATTTTCTGCGTCGCGCCGTGGTTGGTATTGTTCGGGTCGACGGTTCAGTGCACGTCCCCGGTTGAAATACAAATAGCCCGATTCCTTGGATGGCTCTCGTATCCTGTTTACCTGCTTCATTACCCCATAGGACAGGCGGTATATATGGTCACGGGAACACCGAACGCGTCCGCGCCGGCGCCGATGTTGGTAGCAAGCGCCATTACGATTGTGAGCGCGATCATCTTGACGAAATTCGTTGAAGAGCCGGTACGCAATTTTCTTTCTAAACGATTTGTGGGCCGGTCTACCGCGGTGCCTGTCATTTCGTTAGACGCCGCAACGTTAGACGCAAGCATCCTAAGCGACCAGACGCCTGTTTAACATGGTGTGGTGGGGTTTGACACCACGTTGTTGCAGTTGCAGGTACGTGGTTCAAATGGCGCAGCGCTAGCTCCGACCGGTTGCGCTGCGCCGACTGCTCTGTATTCTTGAATAACCAACAGAGGTTCGTCGCGTGTTGGAGTCGAGCCCACAGGCCGCATTCTTTGAATCGCAGGATAGAAGAAGCGACCTAAGAATTCCTATCCATCGTCGATAAGCGAAGACATGGATACGAGTAGAAATGTGAGACTTCCATAAGGGCTGGATTACCAGCCCTTATGCATTAAGAAAAGCGCTGACTGCGTGGCTTGCCTTTTTTGGAAAACCCGTCACCGTCCCTGCGTGCTGGCTGGAACCGCGCGGCGTGCGGCGAGGTTTTTTTGACGCAGCGCTTCGGTTGTTTCGCCTGCACCGTCAGCGCGCCAGCCCGGCGGCAGCATCACATAACGAATCGCAGTCCGCACGCTGCCCGCCGTCACGACATCTCGGGCAAGGCTGACCCAGTGTTCGAACTCGACGACCAACGGATTGCGAGAGCGCGTGGGTGTCGTGAGACCGTAACGGCACGGTTCATCAGCGCGTTCTTCGACATACGTGCCGAACAAGCGGTCGAATATGACGAGCACGCCGCCGAAGTTCGCATCGAGATAGTCGGTATTCGATGCATGGTGCACGCGATGTGCAGATGGCGTATTGAACACATATTCGAGCCAGCCGAGTTTCGGGGTCCACGTGTTATGCAGCCAGAATTGATAAAGCAGATTAAAACTTAGCGTCGCCAGCACGATTTCCGGACGCACGCCAAGCCATACAAGCGGTGCGAAAAACATCGCTGAACCGGTCAGCTTTCCGGTCAGCCCAAGCCGGTATGCGGACGAAAGCGTCAGTTGATTCGGCGAGTGGTGAACGGCATGCGTCGCCCAGAAAAATCGAATGCAGTGCGACGCGCGGTGGTACCAGTAGTAGCAAAACTCCTGGCCGATAAAGAGCAGGAACACCATCAGCGCGCTATTGATCGTGACGGTGAAAATCCGATGATCCCAGGCAAGCGCGAAAATCGGCGTCGCGAGCGAAAGCGGTAGCAGTGCGAGCAGTTTGCGACCCGCCACATCGGCCAGTGAAATCCATACTTCATGCCAGTCGAAAGGCATCGCGCTATTGCGCTGTTTGCGGGTGAGTATGCATGCCTCGATCAGCGAGACGGCGATGACGAACAACGTCGCGCAAAGAGCAATTTTTCCAGTGGTAACCATGATGGACAGATAACCGGTTGAGATTGGACGCATCTTTGCGGGAGAAGGCCGTTGTCGCGTCGGGTGAAGCTAATGTAATGTGCGGTCCGGTTAAAAACCATGCGTAAACTATGTCGCCAGATGTCGCGGAATTCGGTTCGTAACAGGTGACGGTAATGATCGCGGACGGCGGCCCATCGCTTTGTTCGCCGTTCCCGGCATTTCTCCATGCCAATCTATTCGGCTTGTCGACGTCGATAAAGACGAAATTCATGTGGAGTTCATGTCCGTCAGGAACGCGCATCACGTGGTGCCAAAGGCCGCTGGGACGTACGTCCATTTCGCATACCGGATTGGTGACGCCGGCGCCGCACCACCATCACGCGGCCAACTCACGTTCAACTCAATGGCCGGGCGAAACTGAGTTCGTGTCCGTCCGGGTCCACGATATGGAAATAGCGTTCATTCCAAGGTGCGTCGCGCGGTGTGAACGCAGGTTTAAATCCGGCTGCGAGCGCCTTGTGATACATCGCATCGACTTCCGACACATAGATGATCACCCGGCCCCACCAGTTGATCGGACCATGCGTCTCTACGGTCAGGTTGAGAAACGACCCGCCCGCGGCGAATGAAGTAAACGGTTCGTTCTCGCCGCCGTGCAATAGCGGGAACCCCAACGCCTGATAGAAGTGCACGGCGCGCCGCATATCGCGCGTGGAGAACGTGATGGCACTTAAGCCTTCGATTAGCGGTTCGGTTCCGGAAGGTGGCGAGTTCATAGCGGTAGGTGGTGGATTTCAACTCATGCTATTTTGGGGCAAGAGTCTTTTAAAAAGATAGGGTTATTGCCATGAATGAAAACGACCTTTCCACCGTCTATCGAGGCTACATTGCGTGCCTGAACGCGCAGGACTGGCCCCAGTTGGGACAGTTTGTTCACGGCGACGTGTACCACAACGACCGGCAGTTAGGCTTGTCAGGTTATCGCGAGATGCTGGAAAAAGACTTTAGCGATATTCCCGACCTGCAATTCAACATTCATCTGCTGATTGCCGATTCGTCTCATGTCGCCAGCCGATTGGAATTCATCTGTAGCCCGAAGGGAAATTTTCTTGGCCTGCCGGTGAACGGAAAGAAAGTTTCCTTCACAGAAAATGTGTTTTATCAATTTCGCGAAGGAAAGATCGAACGAGTATGGTCGGTCATTGACAAGGCCGCTATTGAGGCTCAGCTCTAGCGCGATGAGTTACCGAAGGCGGCAGGCCGTCGCTCATTGTTGTCGGTCAACTAGTTTAGCGAGTTTCGCTGAACCTTGAGGTTGGTATCGAAGAACTTCAGCGCAGCATTCCCGATGTACGCGTGCAAGCTGGTGCGGTCTACGCCGGGCGCATCGATACATGCTTCCGGCCACGTATCCCTTCCATCCTGATCGCATTCGTTAGCGAAGATTTCATGGTCGACAAGGCCCGGCATCACATCAAGCTGTGCGTGGGGAGCGTACTTCGCCGCGAATTCGGCATTATCTTTAGGCGGCGCTTGCGTGTCCCTCGCGCCCACGATGATATAGGCGGGCACCTTCAGTTGAGCAACCCCTTGCTCGTCCATTCCGAAACCCGGCAAGTCGCCCGGCGCCATCGCGAACACTGCCTTGACGCGGCTGTCGGCCACCTTGAGCGCCGGCCCGGCGTCGAGCGGCAAGTCCTTGCGCAGTGACGCGGGCACAAGCTCGTTATTTTTCCAGGCGCGCTGGTAGGCGAGGTACTTGTCCGCGTTCACCATTGCGCCGCCAATCCAGAGCGAGGTGAAGCCACCCTGTGAATGGCCGGCAACACCAATCCGGTTTGGATCGATATGCGGTCCCCAGGCTTTATCGTTCAAGAGGAACGTGATGTCCTTGCTGATGTCGACAGGGCGCTGCCAGAGCTTGCTCCTCGTGTACATGATTGTTGCGTCGTACGTGTTGGCCCGATAGTGATAAAGCGTAGCGACGATATATCCGTGCGATGCCATATATTCCGCAAACCATGCATAGTAAAGTCCGTTGCTGCCATGCCCGTGCGAGAACATGATGAGTGGACGCTTTACATTGTCGGACACCACCTGGGCGTTCTTGTAGAGGTGCAGGTTAGTGAAGAAAACCATGTGCATGGGCTTGTCGGCATTGCTAAGTAAAGCTGGATAGAACAGCGTGAGCGCCAGATGGCGGTTGCCCTGCGCCGTGTCGACGTATTCCATCTGTTTCATCCCGACCGGATAGAGCGCGCCGGGCTGGATGGTTTGCGCGTACGTCATCGCGGACCACATCGCTATGCAGCAGGAAAGGAGCGCCATTGCAGGACGTATTAATCCGCGTTTCGCTAGCAGAGTAGGGTTCATTTTTGTGTTCTCCCGACAGCCAGATTGACCTGTGTTGAATCTGCTTTGTAAGCAACAGTGTGAGCAGGACGCAAAGAGCCCATACGCTAAGACATAAGCAAACAAAAGCGCGAACGGTATGAAGGTATTGCGGAACGGCTGACGCAAAGAACGCTTCGGCCCCGACGCTCTTACTGAGCGCGACGGGCGTCCAGACTATTCAAGGTACCTAACGGAAGTCTGCTAGCGGACAGTAATGTCAGTGTGCGCCGAATTTTGGGCGCATGTAAGCCTTCAATTACAGCGTAGGCGGTGCGAGCTGCCAGTCAATTAATCCTCGTCGTTCGCACAATATTCTTGCGCTCGAAACGTCTTCATTCCCAGCGACCTGCACAACGGTCCCAACTTCCGGACATGACATTCCTTTAGTTTTTCACCAGAGGCCTGACTGATGAACGCCGAATCGAACGTAGAAGCGATAGAAAAATTTCTTCGTGAAGCCAGAACGCCCAAGGGCGAAAGTCCTCTTCAGGATCCACAGGTCAATGCTGTAATCGACCGGGTATGGGCGTCGCAGCGCTATCCGGAAGATGGCGGTCCGCGTGCCAATCCGAGCTGTGATCCCGCTGACTATGCCGACTACGGCTTTTCGATATTCCCTGCCCAAGGCGATCTGATCTACCTGCTTTGCCGCGCTATGCGTGCAACGAGAGTGGTGGAGTTCGCGACTTCGGTCGGATTGTCGACGCTCTATTTCGCTGCAGCAATGCGTGATAACGGCGGGGGAACGGTGATCGGTTCCGAACTGGTTCCTTCGAAGGTGCTGACCGCAAGACGCAATATCGACGAAGCGGGATTGAGCCGCTATGTGGACATTCGCGAGGGCGACGGACGGCAGACGCTGAAGGATCTTGGCGGTCCGGTTGACTTCGCGCTCTTCGATGGTTGGCCGCTAGGGTCGGGACCATCGCTCGCCCGGCAGGTTATCGAAATCGTGGCGCCGCAGATTCGGATCGGCGGATTTTTGATGAACGATAACGGCGAGCCGGACTATATGGAATTCATTCGAGATCCTTCAAACGGCTTTCTGTCTGTCAAATTGCCCATCAAAGGCGGGACGGAACTCTCGGTCAAAATATCCTGAGCTTCAATTGTTCGTCAAATCCATCCAGTCAATTCGTTTTGCGCCGCTTTATCGCGGCCGAAGAGATCTCTACATTCCTTCCAACGCAAATCGATTGGTCGCAAAAACAACCAGTCGATTCCGGTAGCCAATCTCTTCAAGGAAACGATCATGAGCAAGCTCACAGGTAAGGTAGCTGTTGTTACAGGTGCATCCAAGGGTATTGGCGCTGCTATTGCCAAGGCACTCGCAGCAGAAGGCGCTTCGGTAGTCGTCAACTATGCAAGCAGCAAAGCGGGTGCCGATGCTGTTGTAGCAGCAATTACGGCGGCCGACGGCCGGGCAGTTACGGTCGGCGGCGATGTGTCGAAGGCAGCGGACGCGAAGGGCATTATCAACGCGGCCATCGAAAACTTTGGTCGCCTCGACATCCTGGTCAACAATTCAGGGATCTACGAATTCTCGACGATCGAAGAGATCACTGAAGAGCACTTCCACAAGCAGTTCAACACCAACGTGCTAGGCGTGCTGCTTACGACACAAGCGGCCGCGGGTCATCTGGGTGAAGGAGGGAGCATCATCAATGTCAGTTCGGTCGTCAGCCGCATTACGCCGCCGGCGAGTGCCGTCTACAGCGGCACGAAGGGCGCGGTCGATGCGATTACCGGCGTGCTGGCGCGCGAACTCGGGCCGCGTAAAATTCGCGTGAACTCGATCAATCCTGGCGTAGTGGTGACCGAAGGTACCCATAGCGCAGGGATAATCGGGTCCGACCTCGACGCATGGGCGCTCACCCAGACCCCGCTCGGACGATTGGGCCAGCCGGACGATATCGCGTCGATCGCCGTGTTTCTGGCGTCGGACGACTCGCGCTGGTTGACGGGCGAACACATTGTCGCGAGTGGCGGAATGCGCTGATCTGAATGAGCGATTGATAGATCGGTAGATTGGTAGTTTGGTAGTTGAGCCCGACGCGGACCTGTTGTGGTCCCATCGTCGGGCTCGAAATTTTGCGGCCACTGCATCTGTGATTAAACGATCGCTAGCGCCGGCCGCTGCGGCCCCACACGTAGCGCACCCAACGTTGCCATCTGCCTTTCGGCGGCGCGACGGCGTTGCGCGTTGCCTGCTCTTTGCGATCGCGTTCGAGGCTCTTCTGAACCTGTTCATGGATCTCGCGTAGCGTCAGGCCACCGGGGCCCTTGAGTTTGTCGGGATCGGGATTGTCTGTCATGAGAATGGCTCGTTCCGGATAAGTCGACTCGATCTTGAACCAGATGAGCTGTCGCGGCAACCACGCGGCAGATAGTTTCATGGAGCTGACGCCGCGGAATACACGCTCGAACAATCGGCGTCTGGCTTTGACTATTCCGTCTTCGAACTTGCGGCACTGGCACAATCGAGGAGCCCTTCGATCCACTTGGAATCACCATGCCAGATGCTGTCCCGTCCTTACCGCCTTCACAGTCTCCGCCTTCGCGGGCCATAGGTCCTCTATTCGCGCTGTTTCCGTTCCTGCGGCCTTACGCCGGGCGTTGGGCGCTCGCGTTCCTCGCGCTGGTGACGTCGGCGGGTGCCACGCTGGCGTTGCCGGTGGCATTCAAATACCTGATCGACCGCGGTTTCGCCAGTGGCGACCGGGCGCACATCGATCGATATTTCCTCGCACTCTTCTTTGTCTCGCTGATACTGGCCGGCGCCACGGCGGCGCGTTTCTACCTTGTATCCTGGCTGGGCGAGCGGGTGACGGCTGACCTGCGGCGTGCGGTCTACGACCACGTGCTGGAGATGAGTCCGCAGTTCTTCGAGACGACGCAGACTGGCGAGGTGCTGTCGCGGCTCACTGCCGACACCACGTTGATCCAGGCGGTAGTGGGCACCAGCCTGTCGTTGGGATTGCGCAATTTCTTCCTGCTTACCGGCGGCGTGACGATGCTGGCGGTGACCAGTCCGGTGCTGTCGGCTTACATTATCGGCACGCTGGTTGTAGTGGTCGCACCGATCGTTATATTCGGCCGGCGCGTACGGCGGCTTTCGCGCGCGAGTCAGGAAAAGATAGCGAATGCCAGCGCGGTCGCGGGTGAGGTGCTCAATGCGATGCCGACGGTGCAGTCGTACACGCAGGAGCCGTTCGAAGCGCGGCGGTTTGGCGGGGCGGTGGAGTTGGCTTTTGAAACCGCGCTCACGCGAATTCGGGCGCGCGCCTTGTTGACCGCGGTCGTGATCGTGCTGGTGTTCACGGCGATTGTGTTCGTGCTGTGGCTTGGGGCGCAGGCGGTGCTCGCCGGGCGCATGACGGCGGGACAGTTGTCCCAGTTCATCCTCTACGCAGTGTTCACGGCGGGTGCGGTCGGGGCCGTTGCCGAGGTATGGGGCGACCTGCAACGGGCCGCGGGCGCCACTGAGCGGCTGCTGCAACTGCTCTCGGCGCGCTCACCCGTGGTGGAAGCCGAGACGACGGTGCCGTTGCCCACTCGCGGCGAGGGCATCCGCTTTGACAACGTCAGCTTCTCGTATCCGTCCCGCCCCGGCGTCGCCGCGCTTTCAAGTCTTTCACTCGATGTCCGCGCGGGTGAACATGTCGCGTTGGTCGGACCGTCCGGGGCAGGCAAGACCACGCTGTTTCAACTGCTGCTGCGGTTTTATGATCCGCAAGCCGGCGCCATTCTGATCAACGGCGTGGCCACGCGGCAAGTGCCGCTGGTTGAGTTGCGCAGGGAAATTGGGGTCGTGCTGCAGGAATCGGTGATCTTTTCGGGCAGCGTGCTGGACAACATTCGCTACGGCGCGCCCGAGGCCACACTCGAGCAAGTGCAGCGCGCTGCTGAGATGGCGGCTGCGGCTGGTTTTATCGACGAGTTGCCGCAAGGCTACGACACGTTCCTGGGCGAGCGCGGTGTGCGCCTCTCCGGCGGACAGCGCCAGCGCATTGCGATCGCCCGGGCGATTTTGAAGAATCCGCCCATCCTGCTGCTGGACGAGGCCACCAGCGCGCTCGATGCGGCAAGCGAACGGCTGGTGCAAAAGGCGCTCGATAACGCCGCGCAGAACCGCACCACGCTGGTCATCGCGCACCGGCTGGCTACGGTGCAGCAAGCCGACCGCATTGTGGTGATGGAACACGGCCGCATTGTGGCGCAAGGCCGTCACGCCGAGCTTCTTCTGAGCTCGCCGCTTTATGCGCAGTTGGCTGCCCTGCAGTTCGGCGAGCAGCAAGGACAGAGCGGCGCCGTGCGGGATCATGTCGGTTCTGTGTGAGGGAAGCGGACCGTAAGCGTCCGCCGATAAGTGGAACGCTTGCGCTGGCCCCGAAGCGGTAGCACGAGGCGAGGGTCCGCCAGTCGTGGACCTTCGCTCTACGACCGACCTTAGCCGCTTACATTAAACGTCGTTATCCTTAGCATCTAACGGAACAACCCCGGCGTCAGCGGACGCGAGGAATAACGCTGCAGTCGCCACCTCGTCGGGCAGCCCTAAGCGGTTCAATGGGACACGACTGGTTAGCGAAAGCCGCATTTTGTTGCTTACGTTGTCGAACATCGGTGTGTCGATGGCACCGGGGCTCAGCGTGTTGACCGCCGGTGGCGGTTGAGGACTCGATCACCCCGCTAGGGCGGACGCTTCAGGACCCATTCGTGGCCCTTATATCGTGGGCGGGAAAGTATGGGGATAGCATTGAACAGGCGCAATTGAGCTTTGATGAGGGCCCGTTTGAGCGGGGCGTCACGCGACTGCTTGCATCAGCGCCTGATCAGCATCGACATGACCGCGCTCGCCGCGCACAGTCCCGCGACAATTGGAAAGATGATTGACGTATTACCGGTTGAGTCAATCATGTGGCCGATGACCGGCTCGCCAATGCCGGCGAATATATAAGACATGGTATTGAGCACGCCCGTTGCCGTGCCTGCAACGCGGCGTCCAAAGATATCCGGGCATAGCGCCCAGAACGATGACGCCGGGCCGAAGACAAAAAATCCGCACAGGAACAGCAGGGCAATTGCGAGCATGCTTGCGTGCGGCACGAACACCATGAAGATCGCCGTGGTTGACGCCAGCACCATGTACCAGACGATGGCAACGTAGCGTCTCCCCTGAAACAGCACGTCGGAGATCCAGCTATTCGATAGTGAGCCAAGCGCCATCCCTATGGGCAACGCGACCGTGATCCACTTCGGATCAATTAGCGCTGAAGAGTTCTTCCAGTCCATGCCAAGAAAATGTACCGGCACCCAGACGACTAACGCGTATCGTGCTGCGTTCTGAAAACCAATGGCCAACCCGGTGATGTAAAGCTTCCAGTTTCGCAGCACGAGTGAATACCGTTGTGCGCTGGTCAAATCATCCTCCACGGCGGGCGGTGGGATGCCGCCTGCGGGTTCAACGGGATGTAGTTGTTTGTCTTCGGGACGCTCCGATACAAACAGCAGCAAGACCAGTGCGCCGAGTAGCATTGAAAGCGGTGCGAGTCTGAAAATCCAGATCCAGCCGAGATGCATCGTGCCGAGAATGAGGACGGGAAAGACATAAGCGAGCACGGAAGAAAATCCCGAAAACCCGATATAGACGCCGTACACGAAGCCGCGATGTGTGTGATCCCACCAGTTCGACAGCAAGCGGCTGCCGGGCGCGAAACCCATCGATTGAAAGTAGCCGTTCGCGCCCCATGCAAGCAGGAAAAACCAGAATGTGTGACCGAAGCTGAAGACCCAGTTCGTCGCTAGCGAGAGAACTGCACCGGCGATCATCATTGCCTTGCCGCCGAGTTTATCGCCGAGATTGCCGTTGATGAACTGGCCACCCGCATAACACCACAACATGGTCGCGCTGATCCAGCCAAGCTCGTATTTTGACAAACCGTAGTCATGCTGGATGCCGGAAACCGCAAAGCCCAGGGTCTGGCGTCCGGTGTAATAGAAGAGATAGCAGAACGTCACGCCTATGAGCGCACGCCATTTGTACTGGGTAAAAGAGGCGAGTTTATATATTGGTTGGCATTGCAAAGCATCGGGTAAGTCTGAGGGTGTATCTGAGGGCATGTCTGTCTCCGTGCGGCGCGCAGTCTTCGCTGCGCTAGCCGGTTACTTTATTGACCGAGGTGGTTGAGCGCGATATCGATAACGTCAAAATTGCGCAGACGACGGGCGCCATCGAGGTCAGTCACTTTGCGGTTGAAAATAAGCGGCACTTTTTGCTCGGACATCCCGCCGTGTGAACGCAATGGCACGGTCAATCCAGACAAGTCGTGTTTCTCGGCAGCGCTGCCGAGTGCCGTCAGACGTTCTCCGAGCACGACGAGATCGCCAATCCGATCTTCGGGGACTTCAAATTTCTGGCTCGCTTGCGAGCGCGTAAAGACCGCTTCAATACCCGCAGTGCCGGTGAGAAACTCCGTGACTTCGCGGCGGCGTTCTACATCGCTTAAATAAATTGTTGCATAGGATCCAAGCGCGCCGTGATGCACCACGTAGGGGTCTGTAATCGGCAGGATCACGCGCGCGAACTGCGCGCCGTATCGGGCGTCCAGAAGGTCTTGCAAAAATACGATGTTCGGCCGGCCGATGGAGTCAGTCTTTGCATTCATCCCGTGATCGGCCGTGATGGCCAATACCGCGCCTTCCTCGTGATAACGTTTGAAATAGCCGTCCATCATTGAGTAGAACGCATTGGCTTGCGGCGTGCCCGGCGCGTACTTGTGCTGTACATAGTCGGTCGTCGACAGGTACATGAGATCGGGGCGCTCGTTCGTCAGCAACGAGAGTCCCGCGGCAAAAACGAATTCCGAAAGCTCCGCGCTATACACGGGCGGCACCGGCATGCCGACCCTTGCCACCACGTTTTCAATACCATGTTCCGCGAGGCTCACCTCGTCGGACTTTTCAGCCGAAAAGCAGATCCCTTTGAGCTGATGTCCAAGCAGGCTGCGCAGTTTGTCCTTTGCCGTCACCACCGCAACGCTCCGGCCGGCGCGAGCCAACTCGGCAAGAATAGTGGGCGCGCGAAGGTACTTCGCATCGTTCATCAGGACTTCCTCTTTCGCTTCCTGATCAAAAAAGAAATTTCCGCAGATGCCGTGAACGGATGGCGGTGCGCCCGTCACTATCGACAAATTGTTCGGGTTGGTGAACGACGGCACCACGCAGTCTCCCGTCAGCACCGTGCCAAAGGTGGCTAGTTCTGCGAGGAACGGAGCCTTCCCGGCCTGGATGGCCTGATTGATGTATTCCTGTTCGCATCCATCGACGCAGACAACAATCGTTGGCGCCGACGGCAGCCGATAGGATCGGGAATTAACGTTGATAAGTTCAGTCATGGATCACCTCTCTCGTTGAGCTTGGTGCCAGCGTATGATGAGTATCTTTCTCACACAATCGCTAAAAACTAGCCGTACCTGTGCGTAAAAATCACACATGAGACAAAAGCTTCCACCGCTCAATGCGTTGCGCATATTCGAAATCGCCGCCCGTGCAGGAAGTTATTCGGCCGCAGCCCGGGAATTGAACCTGACCCACGGCGCAGTCAGCAGGCAGATAGCGAGTCTCGAGGACTGGCTTGGCCAGCCCTTGTTCGTGCGCGAGGGACAAAGCATGGTGGCGTCTCCGCACGCCCGGGCGCTCGCAAGCGAAATCAGCGCCGCGTTCGACCACATTGCGGACGCCGCTGAACGTTATGGCAAGAACCGGCATGTAAAGGTCATCCGGGTCAGCGCCTCGGCCACGGTCGCGATGCGCTGGCTGATCCCCCGGTTGCCTTTGTTCGCTGAGATATGCCCGGACGTGGATGTGCGCGTTTCGACCGCGATGTCGACGGAGCCCGCGCTCAGGGGAAGTTTCGACGTTGCAATACGACGGGACGTACCGAGTGGCGGGCAATTTCAGGCGTGGCCGCTGTTCCGGGAATCGAACACCGTGATTGCGAGTCCGGCGCTGCTCGCCCGTTCGGGCATCACGTCCGTCGAGCAGCTTGCTCAGGAGACCTGGCTGTCGAGCGAAACCCGTCCGGGCGACTGGGAGGCGTGGGTGGAAGCGGCGAGCCGACCTATGCTTCGGGCGAGTCGCACCTTACGCTTCGACCATTTTTTTGTGACCTTGCAGGCTGTAGCAGATGGGCTCGGATTCGGCATAGGTCCGTTTCCTACACTTGAGACTGATTGCGCGAGCGGCCGGTTGCAGAAGCCATTTCCCACTTTGCTTTCGCCGGGTTCAACCTACTACGCGCTGGTGCCGCTCGATGCGGACAAGCCAGTCCATATGAGGGCGTTTGTCGATTGGCTGCAATCGGTTAGCACGAGGGACGAGTGAATCACTGTGCCTTTAAATGCCGATCCTTCTTGGGCCCCGTCGCTCTTTGCATAAGGGATCAATCCGGAATTAGTTAGGTATCCGGATAACATTAACCTTGCTCCTTGATCCGGTTCCGATGCGCCGCTTGCTTCGCCCGGTTACCGCATGCTGCCATGCTGCACCAGCGCCGCGCGTGCCCCCGCGTGTGATCCGCAAACAGCAGCGTGCAGGTTGGACCTTCGCATGCTTTCACGTAAGTAAAGTCCTCCTGGCACACTAGCTTCGCCAGGATTTCTCCAATCGGCAAAAGCAATGATTCCGGCGAACTCCAACGCCGCGTGCGTTCAAACGTAAGAGCACCTGTCGCAGTTTCTTCATGCGCGACGATTTTCCCAAACGCTTCATCGCGTGCAAGCAGCAGGTTCAGAGGTTCTAACTTGCGCAGATCCGCAGCCCCCAGCGTCCTGCCCTTGCGCTCACGGACGAACACCCTGAACCATTCGCGCAGACTGCGCGCCTGATCCGCCAGGCGATCCAGTTCGCCGGGCATCGCGCGGTCGCGCATCGTGTGCAGCACATCCACGGGTATCAGTTTCGACTGCTCGAGCCAGGCCAGCAGGCCCTCGCCATCGTCGATCCAGTCGATCGGGACGTCGACGGGTGTCGCTATCGAATTCAAAAAATCCAGGCCGGGCGAGTCGGCTATGAACATTGCGGGAAGTTGCTGCGGCATGGCTACCTCAATGGAATTCAAGGTGGATCAAAAATAACCTTCTAAATCACTGTTGACAGGTTATCACAATCTCGAATAACCTTCTCAAATGCATTGACAGGGTTACTTCACCTGACGGTTAGCTTGCTGCGATGACGCCGGCCCCAGACAGGTTGCCCATGACCACAGGAGAGAGAAAATGGCCGAAAGCGATGTGAAAGTTGTGTTGGTGCCCGGAGCGTGGGCCGACGGATCAAGCTGGAGCAAGGTGATAATCGGACTCCAGTCAAATGGTATTAACGCGGTTACTGTCCCAGTGCCCTTGACGACACTGGAAGATGACGTTGCTTCCCTTGACCGAACCCTGGAGCGGATCGACGGACCTGTTGTGCTGGTGGGGCATGCGTATGCCGGCGCGGTCATTGGCGCCTCGCGGGATCCGAAGATCAAGGCGTTGGTCTACGTCGCCGCGCTTGCCCCGGCGGAGGGCGAAACGGTCGCCGATGTGTTCTATCGAAACGAGCCGCACTCTACGGCGCCCAAGCTTGCGCCCGATAACCACGGCTTGATCTGGTTGCCCGAGGAAGCGTTTGCGTTGGCCTTTGCACAAAACGCTTCGGCGCAAGAGTTGGCGGTATTGGCCGCGGTTCAGCGTCCGATCTCGCCGGCTTGTATCAGCGTTCCAATCGGACGCCCGCTTTGGAAGGACGTGCCGAGCTGGTATCTGCTGGCGGAGGAAGATCACATGATTGTCGCGGAGACCCAGCGCTTTATGGCCGAACGCATGAAGGCGCGGGTGAGCGTGCATCAGGTCGACCACACGCCGATTATCACTGCACCGGATTGTGTGGTTGACCTGATTCTTCAGGCCGTGCGTGAAGTGCGTGTTTCATAGATCGAGAGAAAGATCGAGAGTTTCGTTGTAGCGGCAGGACTCGACGCATTCAACCCAAAGGGTTTGGCGTTCATGTCTATGTCGTCGCTTTATCGCCGGGAGCATGTGGCGCAACTGTAGGACTCAACGAGGAGTATCACCATGACTGGTATCACGTACCGTACCGCGGATGTCGATGGATTCAACGTCTTCTATCGTGAAGCAGGGCCTGCGGGCGCACCCAAGCTGCTGTTGCTTCATGGCTTTCCCAGTTCCAGCCACATGTTCCGCGACCTGATCCCGTTGCTGGCCGATCGCTTCCATATCATCGCGCCGGATCTCCCCGGGTTCGGCCTGTCCGACATGCCGCCTCGCGAGCAGTTCAAGTACAACTTCGACAACATCGCCAACGTCATCGATCGTTTTACGGAAGTGGTCGGATTCGATCGCTTCGCGGTGTATGTGTTCGACTACGGCGCACCGACGGGTTTGCGGATTGCGGCCAAGCATCCCGAGCGTATCACCGCGATCATTTCGCAGAATGGTAACGCGTACGAGGAAGGCTTGAGCGACGGATGGAACCCTATCCGTGCGTATTGGCAAGACGCGTCCGAGAAGAATCGCGAAGCGCTTCGCGGCTTCCTCGCGCCGGAGACGACACGCTGGCAGTACACCCATGGCGTGCCCGATGAGGCTGCAGTCTCGCCGGACGGTACCGCGCTGGACAACTTCTACTTGACCCGCCCGGGCGCCGACGAAGTTCAACTCGATTTGTTCGGTGACTACAAGAGCAATGTGGCTCTCTACCCGGCGTTTCAGGAGTACTTCCGCACGCACAAGCCGCGGTTTCTGGCGGTATGGGGAAAGCACGACCCGTTCTTCCTTCCGCCGGGCGCAGAGGCGTTCAAGCGGGACATTCCCGATGCTGAAATCCGCTTTTACGATACCGGCCACTTCGCCCTGGAAACGCATGCGACAGAGATCGCTGCGGCGATGGGTGAATTCCTTTCCCGATGATCCGGGTTGTTGCGAAAGGGTAGTCGTTCACGACTGGAAGCGAACGCCTTCATATACTTAGGAGAATTGAAATGTCGAACAAAGTCGCTCTTGTTACGGGAGCTAGCCAGGGCATCGGCTTCTCGACTGCAGTCCGTCTCGCACGGGATTTCGGGTCGATCGTATTGGTTGCGCGCAATCGCGCCAAGCTTGAGAACACGGCTGCAGCCGTCAGGGAGGCCGGTGCGGAACCCCTCGTGATTGACCTGGACCTGTCCGACCGTTCGTCGGCGAAGGAGGTAGTGGAACAAACACTCGCCAAATTCGGGCGCATTGACGCGTTGCTCAATATTGCAGGCGCTGTGCCTCAAATCGACGTGTTGGAGATGACGGACGAGCAGTGGGATGCAGGCATGGCGCTGAAGTTGCACGGCGCGCGCCGCCTGACCATTGAAGCCTGGCCCGCACTCATGGCTTCGAAAGGTTCCGTTGTCTTGATCTCAGGGAATTCGGCGCTCTTTCCCAAAGCACCGTACGCGGCGGTTGGGACCATCAACGCGGCGATCATTGCGCTTGCGAAGGCGTTTTCTGACAAGGGGATCACGGACGGCGTGCAGGTAAACAGCGTGATGCCGGGGCCCGTGATGACAGGGCGCAGGCGCTCTTATCTCGAGCACTGGGCGCCGCTTCACAACATGACGGTCGAGGAGGCAACCGTCAGGTTCCCGGGCGAGGTGGGGATCACGCGTTACGGTGAGCCTGAAGACATTGCGGAGTTGATGGCATTCCTGGTTTCACCAGCGGCCCGGTGGATGACGGGCTCCGCCATTCGAATGGACGGCGGCGAGGTTAAGTCGATTTAATCAAGTCGATTTAAGAACGCTGGCCCTCGTGCTTATCCCGTTGACGGCGTGGCCTTCGCGCCACGCCTGCGGGGTTTTGGCTCGACCCCCACGCGCGGATCGCGTGCCAGCACGAGCGCCGTCATCCGCTCCGCTATGGTTTCAAATGCCGGATCGTCTTGCTGTACGTAAAGCCATTTACCCAGCACTGGATGCGGTTGCAGCGCGGGCATTTCGTCCATGAGAGCGGCGTGGCGGTCTTGCGATGTACACACCAGCAAGCCGTTCCACGGCGGGTCGCGATCAGCCGCGACCAGACACAGCAGACCGTCGATATAGGCAGCGTCGCTGCCAAACATCCGTTTGCCGATGTAGGTTGAATCGTCCTCGAATGCTTCGAAGATCCAGGCGAGCGAGTTACGGATTGAAGAGGGCATTAGCGCGAAGTCCTCGGGGGCGGGCGTGATTTAAATCCCCAATCATAGGTCATCCGCGAAAGGCGACGCACATGACGCAACGTCATGGCCGCCTCGCCTTAAGGCCGCAAATCCCTTCCCAAAAATCAGGGTAAGTCCTGAAGAAAACATCAGACGTCTGATGTATCTTGCACTAAACCAACGCAAAAAAACGAATCATGCGCCTCAGTGTAGAGCGATCGATGAGCGAGAAAATACAGGAATCCCTGCGCGCCATGATTCGTGAAAGGGCTCTGAAGCCAGGCGATCAAATCCCCACCGAAATAGAACTATGCGAGCAACTCGGCGTAGGTCGTTCCAGTCTGCGCGAAGCCGTGGCGCAGATGATTTCGCATGGGCTTTTATCGCGTATCCAGGGACGAGGCACGTTCATCAGACAAATTTCGCTGAAGCTGGAAGGCGGTCTGGATGATCTGATGTCCGTAACCGACATGATCAAGAGTGTCGGGGCGGTTCCGTCGACCAGCCGTTTGCAGATAGAACCTATTGCGGCGTCAGAAAATCTCGCGCAAAAACTGGCGTTGCAGGAAGGTGACCCATGTGTACGAATCGAGCGGGTCCGGTGGGCCAATGACGCCATAGCAGCGTATTGCATCGACATCGTGCCGAAGGCGTTATACGACAAAGCCGACAGCAATATGGGGGAGTCCCTGTTCGCGATGTTCGAGCGCACCGGGGTCCGCCTGTCGCATACGCATAGTTCGATTCAACCGACGATCCTGACCTCGCGGGATTTGCCTGAGCTGCGGGAGGGAGTGGGTCTATTCCTGTTGCTGGATGAAGTGGATTTCGACGATACCGGCAAACCCATTTGTTACAGCAATGACTACTACAACACCAGCATCTTCAAGTTCGATCTGGTGCGTAAGCGCCACTGAAGCTGCCATTAGCCTGCCACGCGAAGTCAAGCCCGAGAGTCAAGCCCGAGGAAGTCTGTGAAGGGGGAATCGATGGAATTTGAAGCGTTGAATTCTGCTCAGCTGACGGCCTACCTTAGTGGCGTTCCGGCGGTGCGTCCAATGCTCGGCAATACGAACGAACTGGACGTAGTCGAAGTCGGCGACGGTAATCTGAATTTCGTTTATTTCGTCAGCAATGCTCAGGCACCCGAGAAAAGCGTGGTCGTCAAACAAGCACCGCCTTTCCTGCGGCTGGTGGGAACGAGCTGGCCGCTGACGCGTCAGCGTATGGAGCATGAGGTCGCGGCGCTGCGCCGGTTCGGCGCGTTGTGCCCACAACACGTGCCCGAGGTTTATCACGCGGACAGTGAGCTGTTCCTGATGGTCATGCAGCGCTTGTCCTCCCACAAGATCTTGCGACAAGGCTTGATGGAAGGCACCGTTTATCCAAAGCTTGGCGATCACCTCTCCACCTATCTGGCGCATACGCTGTTCTTCTGTTCTGATCTGTTTCTGGCGCCGCGTGTGAAGAAGGAGGCCGTTGCGGCGTCGGTCAACAGCGAGCTTTGCAAGATCACGGAGGACCTCGTTTTTACTTATCCGTTCGAGGATCATCCGTCAAACATTTACAGCCCGGCCTTGCCTCGCGCTGCGGTAGAACGGCTCAGAACGTCGGCGGCGTTGCGCATTGCCGTCGCGGAAATGAAATGGGCATTCATGACGCGTGCGGAGAGTTTGCTGCATGGCGACTTGCATACCGGTTCGATCATGGTCAATCAGGACGAAACGTTCGTCATAGATCCGGAGTTCGCTTTCTACGGTCCCATGGGTTTCGATGTCGGCGCGATCCTCGCGAATCTCTGGTTGGCGTATTTCTCTCGCGACTGGCATGGACGCATGGAGGGTAAAGATCCCGAGCACTATCAAGAATGGCTGCTCGAGCAGGCTGCGCAGATCTGGAACGGCTTCTCGATCAAGTTCCTGAATCTCTGGCGGGATCATGAGCGCAGCAGCAGACAGCATTTCATTGGCGACGATCCTGACGAAGCGTGCTCGGAAGCATTCCGAACCCATTTCATGCGAAGGCTTTTCGCGGACGCACTTGGATTCGCCGGCTGCAAGATGATTCGCCGGATTGTGGGCATGGCGAAGGTCGCGGAAATCACGAGCATCCCCGACGAAGCCGTGCGCGCAAAGATTGAAGTCCGTTGTCTGCGGTTTGCTGAAGCGTTGCTTGTACAACGCCAGCAGTTCGACGGTATCGACGAGGTCCTGGCTCACGCCAGGACCGTCCGGTCGCAAAGCGAGGGGCTGGCGTGACCTATGTGAGCCCGCTAACCACAGCCGATGCCGGTCAAGCCGGCGAACGTCCTGATGCAACGCCGCTCACGACAATTTTTGAATCTGGAGAACTCATGGTTTTGCAGGCGGCTTCAGAAGCCCTTCCCGCGACGCTTGCCTGGCAAGAGGGCGGTTTGCATCTCCTGGACCAGACGCGTTTGCCGCAAGCCGTCGTGGTCGAGCGAGTGAGCGGAGTAGAGGACGTATGGCGCTGGATTCACGAGTTGCGAGTGCGCGGAGCGCCGGCGATCGGGGTGGCTGCGGCGTATGGATTGTGTGTGGCGATGCAACCGCTGCAGCACCTCTCCATCGAAGATTTTCAGTCGCAACTAACTCAGCAAGCCAGCTTCCTCGATTCGGCAAGGCCGACGGCCGTGAACCTGAGCTGGAGCCTCAAGCGCATGCTGGCCGCTGCGCAACGCTCGGCGTCGCAAGACTCAGGCACGCTGTACAAGTTGCTGGTTGACGAGGCCATGAAGATTCATGCCGAGGATCAGGCGCTTTGCGCCGGCATCGGTGAGCATGGAGTATCCCTGATCACGCCCGGCTGCGGCGTGCTGACCCATTGCAACGCGGGCGCATTGGCGACAACAGGTATAGGCACCGCGACGGCACCCATCTACATGGCTCATCAGCAAGGCGTGTCCTTCCGTGTCTTCGCCGATGAAACCCGGCCGTTGTTGCAAGGCTCACGCCTGACAGCGTTTGAACTGCAAAGAGCGGGAGTGGACGTCACGCTGATCACCGACAGCATGGCGGCGTCCATCATGTCGCAGGGCTTGGTGGACCTGGTGATTGTCGGCACGGACCGGGTGGCCGCTAACGGTGACTTCGCCAATAAGATTGGCACGTTGAGCGTGGCCATTGCCGCGCGTCATTTCGGCATACCGTTCTACGTTGCGTGTCCGTCGTCAACGCTCGACCTGCTGACAGCGAACGGGTCGGACATAGTGATTGAAGAGCGGCAAGACCATGAGGTGACGCACTTGGCTGGGCATCCCACCGCGCCTGTCGATATCAAAGTGCGCAACCCGGCCTTCGATGTCACGCCTCATGATCTTGTGACCGGCTTCATCACCGAACGCGGGATTGTGCGGCAGCCCTTCGATAGAAACTTCGCCGCGCTGTTTTCATCGAACGGGGGTGCGTTGTGAACAGCACGCCGGCTGCCGAGACTGCATTGCGACGAGAGGTCATCGAGACCGCCCTCGAAATGCAGCGCCTTGGGATAAACCAGGGGACCTCCGGCAACATCAGCGCGCGATGGCAGGATGGTTTGCTGATTACGCCAAGCGGTGTTCCCTATGCGGAGTTGCAAATGCAGGACATCGTCTGGTTGCCGCTGGACGTGGCCGATGATGCAGCGGTGTTCGAGCAAAGCCGGCCATCGACGGAATGGCGGTTTCATCGCGACATCCTGCGTTCGCGGCCCGAGATCAACGCGGTCGTGCACACCCATTCGAATGCGGCGACCGCGCTGGCAATCCATAGTAAAGATATTCCTGCGCATCACTACATGGTGGCGGTCGCGGGCGGCAATTCCATTCGATGCGCGCCGTATGCGACCTTCGGAAGTCAGGCTTTATCGGAGCATGCCATTGCCGCTTTGAAAGACCGCATGGCGTGTTTGCTTGCTCATCATGGCGTGATTGCTATTGGACGTGATCTCGCCCGGGCGTTATGGCTTGCCAACGAAGTGGAAGTCCTCGCGCAGCAGTATTTGCTGGCTTGCCAGATCGGGACGCCGCCAGTCTTGTCCGATGAAGCGATCAACGAGGTCATTGAGAAATTCAAGGGATATGGTTTGCGCAAGAAGGTTTGAACGGGATGGATGTGCTCCAAATCTGCAACGGTTGCTTGCGATTTTGGGGATGGCGCGCTGCGGTTGGCGAGGATAGCATTCGACCAGATAAGACTGTATTTCGCTAGACTGAATATCGTTGAGGAATATCGCTAAGTTCTGGCTCGTCCGCTAGCTGGAAACTTGTCGATCGAAGTGAAAGAAGATGCAAGGGAATCTCAATCTTCTTTTAAGACTTACGCTAGAACTCACTTTATAACTTACACAAAGGAGACGGTTATGGCCTGGAATTCAGAACGGTTCGACGGATGGACGAAGGTCGGTGCATCGACGGGAGCGTTAGTGTTTTGCGCGGCCGCGGCGCTAAGCGGTTGCTCGAAGAACGAGTCGTCGACTACGGCATCGACTGATGCGGGAGCGAGCGCCGCGGCCAGCGACGCAGCAGCATCCGCGCCCGCCGCAAGTGCGGGCGGCGGCAAGGTCAAGGTCGGCTTTTCTGTCTCCACGCTGAACAACGCGTTTTTCGTCGGATTGAAAGCAGGGGTCGAGAAAGGCGCCAAGGCGCAAGGATTCGATCTCGTCCAGACCAATGCCAATGGCGACGCGCAGCAACAGGTCAACGACGCCATCAACCTGCTAAGCCAGGGCGTAACAGCACTGGTGCTTAACCCGATCGATTCGAAGGCGATCATCCCCGCTGTCGAGAAAGCCAACTCCATGGGCATTCCCGTGTTCACGCTGGACCGCGGCTCGGACGGCGGCAAGGTGACATCGTTCGTGGCGTCGGACAACGTGGCGCTCGGCGCAACGGGCGCGAATTGGATCGCTGACCAGTTGAAGAAGCGTTATGGATCCGCGAAGGGTAACGTGGTCGACCTGATTGGACTGGTCGGCACCACGGCTGCCACGGACCGCGAAAAGGGCTTCAGCGATGCGATCGCCAAGTACCCGGACATCAAGGTGGTCGCCCGTCAGGAAGGCGCGTTCGATCAGGAGAAGTCGCTGAATGCGATGACGAACATCTTGCAAAAGTACCCGCAGATCGACGCCGTGTTCGGGGCGAACGACGACAATACCGTGGGTGCGGAGAAGGCGATCGACAACGCCGGGCGCTATAAGCCGCTCGGTGACAAAGAGCACATCATGATCATTGGCGCGGATGGCACGGCACAGGCGCTGTCTGCCATTCGCGCGGGCAAGCAGGACGCGACCATTTCGCAGAACCCGATCGAGATGTCGGCGAAGGCGCTGAGTTTCATCGCGGATTACAGCGCAAAGAAACCGGTCCCGGCGAACTATGCATGGCCGACCTTGCTGATCGACAAGAGCAACATCGACTCCGATGAGACCAAGAAATATGGCCTCTGGTCGGAGCAAGTCAGTCAGTAAGCTGCTCAGGCGCGCTCTTGCACATTCAGGAGCGCGCACTCGCATGTGAATGTGCACGTGATATCGAGTGATGTTCATCGATATCCATTGAGACTCGAACATGAACAGTGAGAGGGGTCTGGACGTAAGCGATGGTGACTCCACGGCCACCACGGCCGTTGCAGCGCCGCTGCTGCGCATGGAAGGTATCGTCAAGAGCTTTCCCGGCGTCAAGGCGCTGCGAGGCGTCAGCCTTGAATTGCAGGCCGGTCACGTCATGGCTATTGTTGGTGAGAACGGTGCGGGGAAGTCGTCGTTGATCAAGACGCTCTCGGGCGCCTACGAACCGGACGAAGGCACCATCGAGATCGATGGCCGGCCTCTCGCACGCGGTACGCACGCAGCTATCGACGCCGGCGTGGCCGTGATCTATCAAGAGCTTTCGCTGGTCAACGACATGACGGTTGCCGAGAACCTGTTTCTCGGCCGGATGCCGTCACGCAGCGGTCTTGTGCTGCGTAAAAAGGCCAACGAAATGGCCCGAACAGCGCTTGCTCAAGTGGGCCTCGAAGGCGTCTCGCCATCCATGCGTCTTGGCGACCTGCCCTTGAATAAACGCCAGCTTGTCGAAGTTGCCAAGGCGCTGGCGCGCGACGCACGCATTCTCGTCATGGACGAGCCCACTGCCGCGCTGCAGCGCGAGGACATCGCCAATCTCTACGCCGTGGTCCGGCGTTTGCGCGAAGCCGGCATGGGCATCATCTTTATCTCGCATCATCTTGAAGAGGTCTTCGAACTCGCGGATTCGGCCGTCGTCATGCGCGACGGCGCAACCGTCAGCGCACGTCCGATGGCGAAGTGGACCGAGCAGGATCTGGTACAGGCCATGGTCGCGCGGAACCTGGATTCGTTCTATCCGTGGGAGCCGCGCGACTATGGTCCAGTCGTGCTGGAGGTCCGCAATCTCGCCAGTCCGCCAGTGCTGCGTAACGCTACTTTCAGCGTGCGCGCAGGCGAGATCGTGGGGATTGCTGGCATCGCCGGGGCGGGGCGCACCGAGTTGCTCAAGGCGATCTTCGGCGCACTGCCGCTAAGCGGCGGCGAAGTGCTGATACGGGGCAAAAAGGTTTCTATCGGCTCGCCGGCGGAAGGCATTCGAAATGGACTTGTTTACACGTCCGAGGATCGCAAGCTTGAAGGGCTTGTACTCGAAGCGAGCATCGAAGAAAACGTCGCGCTGTCCAGTTTGCTCGCGCTCGCCACGGGTGGCTTCGTCAGCAACACGAAAAAGCGCAAGCTCGCGCAGGAAGCCAGCGCGCGTTTCGGTGTGCGTGCGTCGTCGGTCTTGCAGATCACCGGCAATTTATCAGGCGGCAATCAGCAGAAGGTCATCCTCGGCCGCGCGACGGCCACGCAGCCGGCAGTGATCATGCTGGACGAACCCACGCGCGGTATCGATGTAGGCGCCAAGACCGAGATCTACGCGCATATGGTGTCGATGGCGCGAGCGGGCGCGGCCGTCATCATGGTCAGTTCGGAATTGCCGGAACTACTGGGCATGTCGGATCGGGTCCTGGTCATGTACCGGGGCAATATCGTCACCGAGATTCCCCGCGATAATGCGGATTCCGAAACAGTTATTCAGTGGGCTACAACAGGGGTAGGGGCATGACTTCCACGGCAGCGAACCAGGCGGATTCGGAAGCACGCTCCCGCCGCATCATCCGGCAATTGCGGACGGGTCTTGGGCCGCTGCTGGTGGCGTTGATCCTGATCTGCATCGGTTTGTCGATAGCATCGCCCGAGTTCCTGACCACCAGCACGCTCACCAACATCATGGTGCAGGTGTCCGTGGTCGGCATTGCGGCGGTCGGCGGCACCTTCGTGATCATCACGTCGGGCATCGACCTGTCGGTGGGCTCGCTGGTCGCGCTGAGCGGCATGGTCGCGGCGACCGTGATGGCGGGGTCTAGCCCCGGCAACGTGGCGCTCGGCATCGGGGGATTGGGCGTGGCGCTGGCGGTGGGTGCGCTGGTCGGCGCGCTGAATGGTTTGTCGGTCGCGTGGCTCAGGCTGGTGCCGTTCATCGTGACGCTGGCAATGATGGCCATGGCGCGTGGACTCACGCTCGCTATTTCCGATGGCCGGACCAAGTTCGACTTCCCTAACGTGTTTACTGCATTCGGTGCGAAGACGCTCGCCGGCTTGCCCGCACCGATGATCGTGATGCTGGTGGTGTTCGTGATCGGTCACGTGTTGCTGCGCAAGACGACCTTCGGGCATCAGGTGTTCGCGGTCGGCGGCAACAAGGAGGCCGCGCGGCTTGCGGGTATCCCCGTGAATCGCGTGATCTTCCTCACCTACACGCTCGCTGGGGCGACGGCGGCGGTGGCAGGCATCGTACTCGCGGGAAGGCTCAATTCGGCGCTGCCATCGGCCGCAAATGGCCTGGAACTGCAGGTGATTGCCGGGGTTGTGATCGGCGGCACCTCGCTTGCCGGCGGTCGTGGTTCGATTGTCGGCACGTTCATTGGCGTGGTGCTGATCGGCGTGATCAACGTTGGTCTGTCGCTGCTTGGCGTGAACCCGTTCTGGACGCAATTCATTCAGGGTGGCGTGATCTTCGCGGCGGTGCTGCTCGACGCCGTCAGCCAACGGCGCAAGCTTTGAACGCAGCCGTTAAAAAAAAGACGACTGAAACCCCGCGCGCCGGATGACATCGTTGTCAGATCGACCGGGAAAAACCGCGCTTCAAGGAGACGATATCCATGAAAAAAATCATCAATCAGCCCGAGAATTTTGTCGATGAAGTGATCGATGCATTGCTGCTCGCGCATCCCGGATGGATCAAGGCGGCCACCGAGGACCGACGCGCGCTGGTGCGCGCTGACGCGCCCAAGCAAGGCCGTGTCGGCATTGTGACCGGCGGCGGCTCCGGGCACATGCCGGGCTTTTTGGGGTATGTGGGCGAGGGCTTGTGCGGCGGTGTGGCCGTTGGCAATGTGTTCTCATCGCCGTCATCCGCGCAGATCTTCGAGGCCACCAAGGCAGTGAATGGCGGCGCGGGCGTGCTCTATGTGTATGGCAATTACGGCGGCGATGTCTTCAATTTCGACCTTGCATCGGACATGGCGGAGCTCGAAGGCATCGACATCAAGACTGTCGTCCTGACTGATGACGTGGCGTCTGCACCGGCTGAACGAAGCGCGGACAGGCGCGGCGTGGCCGGCATGGTGTTCGCGTTCAAGTGCGCGGGCGCAGCGGCGGAGCGGGGCGATTCACTCGACGAAGTCGCGCGCATTGCCGGCAAGGCGAATAGCCAGAGCCGCACGATGGGCGTCGGGTTGTCGCCGACTATTCTGCCCGCCGCCGGCAAGCCCACGTTCACGTTGCCCGATGGCGAGATGGAGATTGGCATCGGCATTCATGGCGAGCCGGGGTCGCATCGCGGCAAGCTGGAAACCGCCGATGAAATTGCCGACCGGCTAACCAGCGCGATCCTTCGCGATCTCGCGTTGCCGAAGGGCTCGCGCGTTGCCATTCTTGTGAACGGGCTGGGCGCGACGCCGCTGGAAGAGCTTTACGTGTTGTATCGGCGAGCGGCCGGCATGCTCGCGGACCAGGGGCTGACTATCGCGCGATCGTATGTGGGCGAGTATGTGACGAGCCTGGAAATGGCCGGGGCATCGATCACGGTGATGCAGGTTGACGATGAACTTGAAGCGCTGCTGGCAGCGCCCGCGCGCTCGCCGTTCTTTCGTGAATGACCAGCAGCTGAATTAATCAGGAGAACATGCGATGAGTGTTACCTGCAAGGAACTCCGCGAGGTGCTTGCGCGCAGCTTGGGCGCGTTGCCTGCACACGCCGATGAGCTACGCGATCTCGATGCCGCGCTGGGTGACGGGGACCTGGGCATCACGGTGTCGGCTGGCGCCGCTGCCGTCATCAAAGCGCTGGATGGTCTGCCGGAGGACGCGACCGTGGCCGATATTCTGCTCAGCGCCGGGAAGGCGTTTTCTACCGCGAACCCGTCCACCTTCGCGGCATTGACGGGTGGCGGTTTGATGGCGGCATCGAAGGTAATGGCAGGGAAGACGTCGGTCGGAAAGGCGGAGGCGCTGGAGATCGGGCGCGCGATAGCGGGGCGGATTGCCGAACGCGGGAAAGCCAAGGTCGGCGACAAGACCGTTCTCGATGCGTTGATTCCGAGCCTTGACACACTCGAGTCGTCGGCCGGTACAGCCGTTGAAATGCTTGCAGCGATGATCGCGACAGCACAGCAGCGAGTCGAAGAAACTGCTGGACTGCAATCGCAAAAGGGGCGTGCTGCGTGGGTGCAGGAGCGCAGCGTGGGGCATGCGGATCCGGGTGCGACCGCCTACTTGCGGTTCCTGGTTGCGTTGCAAGCAGCGTTTGAATCGTAGTCGTGCAATTCGGCCAGGCTAACTCGCGCCCGTTCGCATGGACCTATATTCGCGCCGCACGATATCCATTAACTCAGCCACCGACGTGCTGGCCGCTTCCCGCTCGTAAGTCACGCGGCCACGCTGCATGAGCATGACGCGATCCGCTATATCGAGCGTCTGCGCGTAGTTGTGCATGATCATGACAATGGAGAGCCCTTGCTTTTCCTTCAGCCGTAGAACCAGATCGATAATCAGTCCCGCCTCGCGCGCGCCCATTGCCGCAAGCGGTTCGTCGAGCAGCAGGATCTTTGCATTCGAATTGACCGCACGGGCAACGGCAATCGCCTGGCGTTGCCCGCCCGAAAGCTGCTCGACCGGCAGATCAACGGACGGCACGTGCACGCCAATCTCTTCCAGGCATTCTTCTGCACGCTTACGCATGGCGCTGTTATTCAACAGACGAAACGGACCACGCCGGACGATCTCCCGATTCAAAAACATGTTGTGATAAATGCTGAGCGAATTCGCCAGCGCCAGGTCTTGATAGACGCATTCAATGCCGAGCGACCGCGCATGATCGACTGAGCGAAGCAGCGTTTCTTCGTCGCCAATAAACAGCTTGCCGCCCGTCTGCTGATGGAATCCGGTAAGGATTTTGATCAGCGTCGATTTGCCCGCGCCGTTGTCGCCGAGCACGCCCAATATCTCGCCTTGCCTGAGCGTCAGCGACACGCCGTCGAGTGCGGTCACCGCGCCAAAACGTTTGACGATATCTTCACCCCGCAACGCGGCCGTCCCCGTGGTTCCCGCCGGCGCAGTTGCTGATACGTCGGCCATCAGAGGTCTCCCTTGCGTGCAAGACGGGCGATGTGGATGTTGAATATCATGGCCGCCAGGATTGCCGCGCCGAGAATCATGTTGAACGTGAACGCGTTGATGCCGATGAGCGTGAATCCATCGTTGAGTATCCCTAGAACCGCCGCGCCAATCAGTCCGCCGATGATCGTGCCCGAACCGCCGGCGAGAGGCGTGCCGCCGATCACCGCAGCGGCGACGGCGAGAAACATGATCTGGTTGCCGCCTGCCTGCGGATCGATGGACGTTATCCTGAAGCCCTCCAGGATGCCGGTGAAACCGGCAAGCAACGCAGCAATCACAAAGTTGCCGAGTTTCAGCCGCTTGACCTGAATTCCCGCTTCGCTTGCGCCTAGCTGGTTCGCGCCCGCCGCGATGGTATGCAAGCCCCATCGGGTATGGCGAAGCAAGACATGCATGACTGCAGCGATAGCAATGGTCCAGATGATTTCGCTGTATCCCCACTCGCCCATGAACGCCGAAAATATCGTGCCCTCATGGGGTGAAACCGGCGTGCCTCGTGACAGCGTCAGCGTCAGTCCATTCACGAAGAACAGCGTGCCGAGCGTGGTGACGAATGAGGGGATGCGCAGATACACCGTCACCGCGCCGTTGATCAGGCCGACCAAGCCTGCTGCCAGCAAGCCGGTCAGCAGGGCGAGCCATTCGGGCGCGCCTGCCTCGCCCGCGAAATGCATGATGAAAGGCGCAAATGCGAAGACCATGCCGGCGGAAAGATCGATCTCCCCGCCAATCATCAGCATGATTTCGCCAAAGGCGATGATGGCCACCGGCGCGATGAACTGCGAGAGGTTTTCCAGGCTCGCGCTAGTCAGCAGGAAGTCGTGGTTGGCCGTCTCGAAGTACGCGCTGAGGATCAGCGCGACCGCAAGGATGCGGATCTCGCTGGATCGCTTCAGCGCGCCCGGCCATAACCTTGGGCGCCGGTTCGCCCGAGTGGCATCCGTCACGGGAGTGGTCACCCTTTGATCGCACCCGTACGCGGCACGATCTGAGGTTTCGTGCTCTTGCCTTCATACCGCGTCTCGGTGGTCAGGTACGGGTCAACCGTGCCTTTCGTGACGAACTTCAGGCCCGTGTTGATGTTCGCCGGCCCGACTAGTCCGCCCGAGGTCAGGAAGATGAACGCTTCAAGCACGGTATAAAAACCCTGCACGTAAGGTTGCTGATCGATCGTGAAGTCGAGGAAGCCGTCGTGGATCAGCTCGACGGTGCGCGGCAACAAATCAAAGCCGCCGCCGTGCACGCCCTTAGACGGCAGGTTGGACTCCTTCATGACCTGGGCGACGCCTTGCGTGCTGCCTGCATCGACGGCGAACATGCCTTTCAGATCCTGGTGCCCAAGGAAGAACGACTTGATCTTCGAGAGTTCTTCGTTGACCGTCGCGCCGGTCGCAATGGTTTGCGTATCGATTTTCTTGCCCGATTTCTTGATCGCGTCGATTGCGCCGTCGAGCCGCGGCTGGATGTTGAGCTGGCCGGGCGTCGCGATAAACAGTGCGACGAGACCGCTATCTACCAGGCTGGCGATACGCTCGCCCATTTGATAGCCCGACAAATACAGATCCTGGCCGATATACGCGAGGCGCGGGTTAGCGCTGCCGCTGGGGGCATCGGCGTTGTAGGCAAATACCGGAATGCCTGCGTCGAGTGCTTTCTGGATCGGCGTATTAAAAGCCTTAGGGTCGACGATAGGAACCGCTATGGCGTCGGCCTTGGCGGCAATGGCCGCATTCACCGCGTTGACCATTTCGCCCACATCGGCATTGGCCGAGCCGGTCCATTGGTAATCGAATCCTAGCAACGCGGACGCATCCTGAATGCCGTATTGCGTGGGAACGAAGAAGGGGTTTGTTGTGACGTGGTTAACGAATACGATCTTCCAGCGCTTGTGTGCCGGAAACGGGGCGGCGTCCGCGGCTTGCGCCGGTGTGATCACGCCGCCTAGCATTGCCAGCGCTGCAGTCAGGCCAGCGCCTTGAAGCAATCCCCGACGCACGCTTTGTACTTCACCCAGGTCTTCCCGATCTTGTGCCATACCGATCTCCCGTGTCGTAGTTTTTGAACAACTCATTTCACCTGTTGGCGTGGCCGGAAAGGGCCGGTGCCGGGCGTCGCTACGCTCCGTGGAACTCGCATGCTCAAGGGCACGCACGGTCGAATGACGACGTATCGACATGCTAGAACAGTGGCCTGACCAATTAATCAATGTATACCCTTAACTAGTCGGACTATTTTGATGGACGGGCTAGACGGGACGTCGGAACGGAGAAGGTTCTGCGGCTCAATATTTGGGAATATCGTGCTCCGTCCTTCAGAAGTCATGGGTCTATTCCGCTTACGACCACGCTTTCGGATTGATTTCACGCTCGAGGAACTAAGCGTTGGTTGCGGTGCTTGCCAAGCAATCTATTTATGTAGGAATCCATATTTAGACGAGAACTGGATTTCTTCTCGCGAACGGCGCGACTGCGCCCCGCGCGTTGAGACTATCCGGGCGCCAGCAGGCCCCGCGTAGAATGCGATATATTTATCGGAATATAGCGAAACGGGAGAGCGTGAGTGAGCGATACCTTGCAACGAGGCCAACAACAAGCGGTCGGAGAGAAATTCGTTCTCGATTCAATGCATTACGCGCGCGACAAAACGTGGGAGGTCGTCGAACAGGTGGCGGCACGAATTCAGCCCGGAATGCTTGAGTCGGAAGCAGTGAGTGAGTGCCAGCAGGTCCTGCAGGCACTCGGGATGGAACGAATCTGGCACCCCATTCTGATCCGGTTCGGAGAAAACACCTTGCGGACGTTCAAGCAACGTTCCGAGACAGATCCGCGGCTCAAAGACGACGATATTTTTTTCGTCGATCTCGGCGTGGTCTGGATAGGGCATGAAGGCGATGCAGGCGCAACGTTCGTGGTTGGAGCAGATGCAGAGATGAAAGCGTGCGCGGATGCGGCAAAGACTGTCTTTGACGAGGTCGAGCATCATTGGCGAACGACGGGCGCCGGCGGCAAGGCGTTGTATGACTATGCGGCGGAGCGTGCGTCGGCGCTAGGGTGGAAATTGAATCTCGACATCAAAGGGCATCGCGTGAGCGATTTCCCGCACGCAATCTTCAAGGCCGGCAATCTTGGAAATTTCGATCCGCATCCGCAAGCCGGGCTCTGGATCCTGGAGATCCAGCTTGCTCACCCTACAAGGCCGTTCGGCTCGTTCTATGAGGACCTGCTTGCCTGATTAACGTCGGTAAGGTCGGTAAGGTCGGCGAAGAAACGCTAACAAAGGACGCAATGTTCATTCGGCAACTTGAGTATCTCGTCACGTTGGCGCGCGAAAAACATTTCGCGCGCGCAGCAGAAGCCTGTCACGTTTCCCAGCCCGCGCTGTCGTCGGCCATTCGTACGCTGGAGGCCGAACTAGGGCTGGTGATTGTCGAGCGGACACGGCGCTTCGTAGGTTTCACCGAGGATGGTGAGCGTGTGCTTGGCTGGGCGAGGCAAACGCTCGCGTCGCTTCAGAACATGCGGCAGGATGCGTCCGCCGCGCAGGTTAACCTGATCGGGACACTTCGTATTGGCGCGATTCCGACCGTCATGCCGGTGACCACCAGCATGCTTGCGCCGTGCATGCGTGAGCATCCGCATATGCACTACGAGGTGCGCTCGCTCAGCTCTGATTCCATCCTGCGTCAGCTGGACGAGCATGAACTCGATGTTGGCCTGACGTATCTCGACGAGCAGGTGCAGGCGGGGTTCAGCGTATTGCCGCTCTATTTCGAACGCTATCTGGTGTTGTCGCCTCCGGGCGCGGGCGAGAGGTTCGATGCAGGCACGGTGCAATGGAGCAATGTGGATGGATTACCGCTCGGGCTGTTGACCGCCACCATGCAGAACCGGCAGGTGATCAATGCTGCGTTTCGGCGCGAGAGCGTCCAGCCTAGGGTCGTTTTGGAAACCGACTCGCTTCTGTCTCTCTATGCGCACGTTCAGCATGCTGGACTGTTCAGTGTGTTTCCGCATAGCCTTCTGAGTGTCCTGCCTGCGGGCAGTGGCGTGCGTGCATCGCTTTTATTGCCGGAGTTGACGCGTGGAATTGGTCTTATTGCGCGCAATCGTAATACGCTGCCGCCACTTGTTGCCGCCATATGGAAAGCGGCCGAGCAACTTGATCTGCAACGAGAGTTTGACGCATTGTTGCCGGAGGCGGCCCGTGTTTCGTCGGGCCTGGTCACTGTTTAATGTGCTTGCGCGGTTGTTCTGTAGGTGGGTTGGCGTTGGGCCGATGTTTTGTTGTTCGGCGCGGTCGTTAGCGGTTGGGGGGCCAGGTTTTTGAGGTTGGAGGTCGGGGTCAGTGCTGGGTTGCTGCTTTCCAGGTTTTTGCGCGTTTTACGTTAGCTGTTTTCTTTATCACTATTAGCCACTGCGCGTGGCGGCGCGTCATTTCTTTGTCCAAAGCGACAAAGAAACGAAGCAAAGAAAGCGCTTTTAACAGCACTACCCTAAGTGTCCACAGCGTGCAGTTTTGATTCATGGGTGCCCCAAAAGCACGGTGCTCGCCAGAGCACAGGATGTGTGAACCCCTCCTTCTCGCGAATCCTGACAGTAAAACGCTTCGCCCCGTACGCTCTCGGGCTAGCACTAGCGACTGAACCTGCCCAAGGAGCGCCCCGCGCTATCCGCGGAAAACCTTCCACCGAATTGGTACGCATGCCGAATCATTTTTTAAACCACCTGCAGAATGCATAAGGCCTAACCCGGCAAATAACAATGCAAACTCTTAGCTAACCCGCGAAGCACCACAGCGGCGAGTACGGGTGGGGCCGTGCGGATTCGTGGGGCAAGGGTGCTTGCCCGAGAGCGTACGGGGCGAAGCGTTTTACTGTCAGGATTCGCGAGAAGGAGGGGTTCACACATCCGGTGCTCTGGCGAGCACCGTGCTTTTCGGGTACCAATGAAATAAAACTGCACGCTGTGGACACTTAATTTTTAGAGAGGTGAAAGCGTTTTCTTTGCTTCGTTTCTTTGTCGCTTTGGACAAAGAAATGACGCGCCGCCACGCGCAGTGGCTAATAGTGATAAAGAAATGAGCCAACATAAAACGCGCGAAGGCCTGGAGAGCAGCAACCCGGCATTGAACCCGACCGCTAACGCTGAAAACCCACCCCGCCCAAACCCGCCCCATCCCCGTCCGAGTGCGAACGAATTCAAAATCAAAACACCAACAACGTTCCACGCGAGCCATCATAAGAACCGCTTATCGCCTGATCCATCCAAACGATTGGACCCTTCGCACAGGCTTCGCGACACTGTCCTCGGTCGACGTGCCAGCCCACGTATCGACCAAGTCGGAGCCGCAACATCGGCGCTGGTGTTATCCAAATCAGAGTGGAGTGAGACAGACATGGCCAAGGTTCTATGCGTTTTATACGACGATCCCGTCGACGGAATGCCGAAGAAATACGCCCGGGACGACGTGCCCGCCATCACCAAGTATCACGACGGACAAAGCGCCCCGACACCGAAGGCAATCGACTTCAAGCCGGGCGAATTGCTGGGCAGCGTATCCGGCGAACTAGGCTTGCGCAAATTCCTCGAATCGCAGGGACATACCCTGGTTGTCACGTCCGACAAGGACGGTCCCAACTCCACGTTCGAACGTGAACTGGAAGATGCGGAGATCGTTATTTCGCAACCGTTCTGGCCAGCGTACCTGACCGCCGAACGGATCGCTCGTGCACCCAAGCTCAAGCTCGCGCTGACAGCAGGAATCGGGTCGGATCACGTCGATTTGCAGGCAGCCATTGATCGCGGCATCACGGTCGCCGAAGTGACGTTTTGCAACAGCATCAGCGTGGCCGAGCATGTCGTGATGATGATCCTGTCGCAGGTCCGTAACTATCTGCCGTCGCATGAATGGGTCAAGAAGGGCGGCTGGAATATTGCCGATTGTGTCTCGCGTGCTTACGATCTTGAAGGGATGAACGTGGGGACCGTGGCGGCCGGGCGCATCGGCGCGGCAGTGTTGCGCCGCCTCAAGCCCTTCGACGTCAAACTGCACTACACCGACCGCCATCGTTTGCCGGAAGCAGTCGAGCGCGAGCTTGGCGCGACGTGGCACCCTACTGCTGAATCAATGGCAAAGGTCTGCGATATCGTGACCATCAACTGCCCGCTGCACCCGGAAACGGAGCATCTTTTCGACGAGAAGATGATCAGCAAGATGAAGCGCGGCGCATACATCATCAACACGGCGCGCGGGAAGATCGTGGATCGTGACGCCATTGTGCGTGCGCTGGAATCCGGCCAGCTTGCAGGCTATGCAGGCGACGTCTGGTTCCCGCAGCCGGCTCCGAGCGATCATCCGTGGCGCACCATGCCGCATCAGGGCATGACGCCGCATACGTCAGGTACGACGCTTTCAGCTCAGGCACGTTACGCCGCAGGCACGCGCGAGATCCTTGAATGCTGGTTCGCTAATGAACCCATTCGCGAAGAGTATCTGATCGTCGATGGTGGACGTCTCGCGGGCGTAGGCGCACATTCGTACAGCGCAGGCAATGCGACCTCGGGCTCGGAAGAGGCGGCCCGCTACAAGAAGGCTTAACGCCGTGGGCACGCTGGTCTGCTTGATCGAGACCGGCGTGCGCATTTCCCTGGGCTTTAAATACAATGAACGAACAGATCGCCCGCACGGCGCCCCCAGTTCCTTTAGCGCCATTCAAACAAGCGGCATTTGGTTTCCTGGGTGGTTTTCTGGCGATTGGCGTGGTCTCGCTGCTAGGGCACTTGACGAGCAGTCCGTTGTTGATCGCGCCATTCGGTGCATCGAGCGTCTTGTTATTCGGCGCACCCGATAGTCCATTTGCGCAGCCCCGCAACCTCGTATTCGGACACCTGCTTTCCACTGCCGTCGGGTTGGCGGTGTTCTGGTTCGCCGGTCCGGGGATCTGGCAAATGGCGTTGTCCGTTGGGCTCGCTATTGCCTTGATGCAGCTTACGCGATGCGTGCATCCTCCCGCGGGCGCTGATCCGCTGGTGATCATGCTTAGCGGCAACGCCTCAATAGGATTCTTTTTTGTCCCGGTCCTAAGCGGCGTTTGCGTGCTGCTAGTGATCGCTTTGCTGTTCAATAACGTTGTGCGCGGCCGGCGATGGCCCGAACGCTGGTCCTGACATGGCAGGCCGGAAGCGGCAGCGTGTTGTCGCTTCCGGACACGCGACTATTCACGCCTAGTGTTCGAAACCATTTCCCTGATTGCGCAATATTCTGATCGAACTGTCCAAGTGCGCGCGGGCGCTTTGTGCGTCGCCCAAGCGGATTTGTTCATAGGTGCGCTGAGCTATTTCGTGCGGCACGGGCTTGAGCGGCTGGTTGCTGCTCATGGCTTTAAGCTGAACTTCAGCGGCGCGCTCCAGATAATAGAGGTCGTCCCAAGCCTCCGCGATGCTGGCGCCCGCCACCATCACACCATGGTTCTTCAGGAACAGGATGTCGGCGTCGCCCATGGCGTCTGCAATACGATCTCCCTCCGATTCATCCAAAGCCAACCCGTTGTAATGCTCGTCGACGGCAGTGCGTCCATAGAACTTCAGCGCCGTTTGCCCGAGCCATAAAAGCGGTGGTCCTTCGATCAGGCACAACGCGGTCGCGTTCGGCATGTGCGTGTGGAAGGCAGCTTTCACTCGCGGTTTCGATTGATGCAGTCGTGCGTGGATATAAAACGCTGTCGCTTCTGGCTGACCATCACCGGCGATCACATGTCCCTCGAAGTCGCAAACGAGCAGGCGCGATGCGGTAATTTCACTGAACGCGTAGCCATGGGGATTGACGAGAAACAGATCATCGTGCCCGGGCACGACTGCCGAGAAATGATTGCAAACCCCTTCTTCGTAACCCCGTTGAGCCGCGAGCTGGAAGCACGCGGCAAGCTCCACACGTGCCTGCACGACGGCGTCGGAATCGAGCCGCGCAATACGTGAGGGAACAGAGTTGCTGCCGATAGAAAGCGAGTGAGCCATGATGATTGATTGCCTTGAAAATTTACCAGCCGAGTCTATTGAATAGCACAGGGACTTGATCGAGCGTTGGAAGCGTGGCGTCGGGTGTGTAATCCGGCAGCAGCATGCGGCCCGTGCCACGATCGATCCAGACGCAGCGAAAGCCAACTTCGCGCGCAGCGGCGTGATCGAGATGCGGACTGGCGCAGATATGAACGACATCGTCCTTTGTCACGCCAAGCGAGTCGAAAGCATAGTCGAATATTTTCCGCGATGGTTTATAAGCCCCTGCTTGCTGCGCCGTGACCACGCGATCGATTAACCTGCCAAGCTGCGCGACATTGCCCGCGATGATCTCGTCATCCGTATTCGACACAATACACAAACGATAACCCATGTCCTTAAGCCGCTTTAAAGCAGCGGTCACTTCTGGAAACGGCGGCATGGCGGAGATGCTGTCCGTTAGCGTTCGGGCATCGTCCGGGTCGCTTTGCAAGCCGAATTCATCGAGTGCGAGACCGAACGCGTCCGCGGTCACGCTGCGAAATGACCGATGCGGCGAGCTTTGCTCAAGCGCGTGTTCATGCTGATCATAAATGCTGATAAATCGAGCCGGATCGATCGTCGCCGTTTGCTTGGCGGACAAGATCTTGCGGACGGCGGCTTGCAGTCCTTCGTCCCACTGGATCAGGGTGCCATAGCAGTCGAAGGTGAGCCATTGCGGCCGTTGGCTGTTTTCAAGCGCGTTGAAAGTCATTGATTTATTCACTTAGCTGAGTCGATACCGCTAGCGTAAAAGGATTGAGCGTTATTTGGAAATTAAATTAAACTCTAAAGGTCAATCGAAATTCAAATAAGCGGTGGTGGCTCATGCTAGATCTCGAGTTGTTAAACACTTTGGTTTGCGTGGTCGATGAAGGCAGCTTTACGCGCGCTGGCGAACGCGTCCACCGTACCCAGTCGACGGTGAGCCAGCAGATCCGCAAGCTCGAGGCGGCAGTCGGTCGTACGCTGCTGCTGCGCGACCGGACCGGCAATCACGTGAGCGCCACCGAGCATGGGGAGTTGCTTGCGCACTATGCGCGGCGGCTGCTGGCTTTATCGAGGGAAGCTCAGGATGCGTTGACCAGCGACGTGGCGCTTGAGCCGGTTCGCATTGGCGTACCCGAGGATTTCGACGCGCGCCGGATGTCGGCCATGCTGTCGGGATTTGTGAAGATGAAGCCCGACGTACGGCTTGAAACGGTAAGCGGCATGAGTGTCGATCTCCAGCGGAAGCTGGCGGCAGGCGAGGTCGAGATTGCGTTGCTCAAGCGCGAACCGGGAAGCGGAGAGTGCCTCGCATCGTGGCCTGAATCGCTTGTATGGGTAAAAGGCGAAGGCGTTGAACTGACGGATGAACCGGTCCCGCTGGCGCTGTTTCCGCAAGGTTGTGTCTACCGGCAACGCGCGATCCGTGGTCTCGACAAAGCGCGGCGGCGCTGGCGAGTGGCGTTCGGGAGTCATAGCCTGACCGGCATCCAGGCGGCAGTTTCGTCAGGGCTTGGTGTGTCGGTTCTGCCTACGACCGCCGTGCTTCCCGAACATCGGATCTGCACGGGTCTGCCGGATTTGCCGCCGACCGAACTTGCGTTGGTGAGCTCTGGTGGTGCGCTCAATGCCGTCCAGCAGGCACTGATCGAATTCTTGCGTGCGGAGATCAAGGCTTAGCACGGCTGGCGCAATGTCTTGATGTTTTAGTGCGCGGCTTTTGACTCAGCCCTTATTAGTCCGGCCTTTGCGGTGGCGTACGCAACGCAGCGTTTAGCCAGGATATCGGTTGGGTCCACTAGCGTGATCGTCCGTCCGCGAGCGCTTAGCCATTGAGTCCCTGGAAGCAGCAACGGTAACTCCGTACATCCAAGAATCACAATCTCGACGCCTTCGTCGGCTAAGCCTTCGAGCGCCTCGCAGACGTTGTCCATACACTGTCCTTTGACGAAGCCCGCCTTTACGCCCTTCGTGCCATAGATCGCATTCATCACGCTTGCCTGCAATGCCGGACTCGGCAAGACTTGCTGCAATCCCCGTGCTTCCAGCGCTTGCCGATATACGCCGCTCGCCACCGTTCCCGAGGTCGCAAGGAGTCCAATTTCCTTAATCGACGGAAATGAATCGCGAAGCATCTCGACCGTCACGGTCAGCATGTTGACGATGGGGACGCTGAGATACGGCTGGATCCTCTGTACGAATGCGTGTGCCGTGTTACATGGAATCGCGATTATGTCGGCGTCGCCGCTCTCCAGTTTCTTGCACGTGGCATATAACGAAATGGTCGGGTCCGGGCCATCGCCGATCAGGTTCTCGGTGCGATCGGGGATCTGCGGATTTTGCTCGACCAGCAGCTTGATATGATCCTGATCGCGTTTAGCTGGTGTGTTGCTGACAATCTTCTGCATGAAGTCCACCGTGGCCGCAGGGCCAACGCCGCCCACCACGCCGACCTTGAATAGCTTGGCAGGCGATTCGTACTGGCCCGACACAATGTATTGGGCATAGGCAAGATTCGAGTCGATTAGCGGGACGCTCAGCGCGCCTAGCTCATCTGCAACGAGTGCAATTTCGGTCATGCCCGGCACGATGATCTCGGCGCCTTGCGCAATGAGATCCTCGCAAGCGGCTTTCAAAAGAGCAACCGGCTGACCGAGCAAATGCCCAGACTTGATGCCATTTTCACCATATACGGCGCGCGTAACCGGATCCGTGCCGTCACTGATTCGCGGATGAATGACGTCGAATTCAGGCGCCAAAAAATAACGTTCGAAGAGACCGTTGCCCCGCGCGTAGTCGGATGCCAGCACACCAATGCGATGCACTGAACGGAACTTGCGGCGAACATAGTGTCGCACTGCCTCGATCATGTCCACGATCTGCAAGGGCGAGTTGGCCTTTAACTCGTCCATGAAAGTGTGGCTCAGGAAGCAGGGCAGTACGACCGTCTCGATGCCGCGTTTTTCGAATGCACGAATGAGATCGAAGATATAAAGCTTGCGTTCAACTGTCGCGGCGCTGGTCGCGCCGGCGCCGCGAAACGGATGCTGCTCGAAGACGACATCGAAGTGATCCGCGTCACCGGTCGCGGGCGTCGACTTGATGAGCTTGAAAAACATGTCGGCGCTGGCGAGCGGGCCGAGTCCGCCAATGACGCCAAAAGAGCGGCGTTGTTGCTTGTGCTTTTCGCTCGACTTCTCATTCATTTTGCTTCGCCTTGCAACTGGTCGAAGATCACCGCTTCCGTTTGTGTGAGTTGAGCCGTCTCCCGGGCGGTCTCCCATTTTGCAATCACGGCCGTCGCAATGCTGTTGCCGATCACGTTGGTTGCGGTCCGGCCCATGTCGAGTATCTGGTCGATCGCGAGGATCAGCACAACGCCCGACGGCGGTAGATGGAACATCGGTGCAACGGCGGCAACCACGACGACCGAGCCTCGCGCTACCCCGGCCATGCCTTTGCTGCTGACCATGAGCACGAGCAGCATGAGGATCTGCGTGCCGATCGGCATATCGATGCCAAACGCCTGCGCAATGAAGATGGCGGCGAACGCCTGGTACATCATCGAACCATCGAGATTGAATGCGTATCCCAGCGGCAACGTGAAGCCCACCACCTTCTTGTCGACGCCGAACGCTTCCAGCTTTTCCGTCAGGCGCGGATACGCGGCTTCGCTGCTTGCGGTTGAAAACGCCAGCATGGCCGGCTCGCGTATCGCCTTGAGCAATGACCAGATGCTGTTGCCAAGGAACGCGTAGCCGGCGCCGATCAGGATCACCCACAACAGCACGAGTCCCACATAGAAGCCGCCGATCAGCTTGCCGTATGTCATCAGCACATCGAGACCATGCAACGTCACAGCTGATGCAATCGCCCCGAATACACCCACGGGCGCAAGGCGCATCACGTAGTCGGTGAGCTTGAGCATGGCGGGAACGAGCGCGTCGATAGCTTGCACGAGCGGTGTCACCCGTGGGTCCGACTTGATCGCGCCCAGCACGACGCCGAAGAGCACGGAGAACACCAGAATTTGCAGGATGTCGTTGCGCGCCATCGCGTCGAGAATGCTTGTTGGGAACGCGTGGGTAACGAAGTCCTTGAAGCTGAGCCCTGCGGTATTGAGGCCGGTGCTGACGTCGGAACTTGTCTGGACCATATGAAGGCTCGCACCCGGTTGCAGAAGGTTGGCGAGACACAGGCCGAGGGCAAGCGATATGAGTGACGCGCAGACAAACCAGCCCACTGATCGAATGCCAATGCGGCGCACGTCTGCTGTTCCGTCCATGCCCGCCAGACCCGACACCAGCGTGGCGAATACCAGCGGTGCAATGATCATCTTGATGAGCCGCAGGAAGATGTCGGTGATGATGGAGAAGTAGCCGGCCATTTCTTTTGCCGCATTCGAATCCGCGGCTGTCCGGTGACAGATATAGCCGATCACGACGCCAAGCACCATGCCGATGACGATATAAAGCGTTAGCCGGTTTTTCATTTCAATCCTTCCAGAGGTATCTCGCACGAGAATGAGCGTGAGCCGCTGTGCGATGGGTTTGACGAAAAGCGCCTTGGCGCGGCTTAGCGAGGGCCTTTTCCGTCTCTGGTCGGATAGTAGAAGCGGACAAAAAACCCGCGATGCGGGTTCAGCATGTCGTTATGCGAGAGCCGCATAACCAGGGTAAACACGTATAAATTTTCTCAGGCGGAGGAGCGCAGGTAGCGCCACAGGGTGTCGATGAACTCATTTTTATTCGACGCGTCGCGGTACACACGCAACTCCACTTCGAGCTCCCATTCCTTACCGCCGCCCGGAACGAGCTCGCCATTTTTCAGCTCGGTTTGGATTGAGCTTTTCGGCAACCATGCTATGCCTTCGCCCTCCAGCACCATCTTCTTGAGCACTTCCGCCATATCCGATTCGTAGTGCGGACGCAGTGCCGGTTGCGTCTTGGCGCGGCGAAGCAGCAACGCCAGGCAGCGGCCAAAATAGCTGGTCTCGGTGTACGAGATAAGCGGCAGCGGCCGGCTTGCCGTGCCGGGCAATCGCATGGAAGGCCCCGATTTTTGATTCGGCTTGCAGACAGGCATGAAGGTGTCGATGCCCACCGTCAGGTATTCATAGCGCGTGGGATCGAGGTGAAGCGGCAGGTCGGGATGGTGATAAGCAAACATCAATTCGCAATTGCCGTTCACCAGCATCAGGATGGAATCATGGACGTTGGTGGGAATCACGCGTGCCCTGACATCGCGGAATTGGGCGGTCAGCGCGTTGAGCCACGCGGGAAGAAAACTCAGCGCAATAGTGTGGCCCGCTGCAATCTGCAGCCCAATGCCGGGCATTCGCTGTTCCGTGCGGATGATGGCGCGGGTGTCGAAGAGGCGGTTGAGAATGTCGTCGGCAGCTTCCCTGAAGAGACGCCCAGCGGGTGTCAGCGTGGGCGGATAACTGCTGCGGTCGATCAGGTCGGCGCCGACCCATTGTTCGAGCGCCTGGATTCGCCGGCTGAAACCGGACTGCGTGACATTGCGGACCTCAGCGGCTCGCGAGAAACTTTGGTACTGGGCAAGCGCAACAAAGTCCTCGATCCATTTAATCTCCATATCGTTCCCTGCTGGCTTCTTGTGGAGAAGCGAGTTTGTACATGTTCGGGCGAGACAACGGCGGTCGTGCGCTTAGTGAATGGCAAGTGAATGGCAAGCGAGTGGCAAGGCTTTGCTGCGTGAGGACGATTGTATGCGAGGCCTAACCAGTTCACCGCCGGAAACTAAAGATTAGCCCTTATCAGGCACTAGCCGGAGCATTCGAGCATTTAGGATCGCCATGTGTTATTGCGCTTTGCTCTAAGCCACAACCTAAAATTTGTTGACAAGCTCTAGGCGATATCTGACACTCAAGACTATGCAAAAGTTAACGTCCTTGGTAGCAATTAAACGAATGAACGCCCATTGGGGTGCTTCATCGGGGACGTGTTTGCATTGGAAATAGGAACAGATGCGCAAACACCAGGCCCTACCGAAAAGCGGTTGGGCCTTTTTTTTGTGGTGCCTCCGTCTTTCGGTTTAATCGACGGAGAAGATGATGGTTGGATCAAGCGAGCGGTTTGTTTTCCGAGCGGCACCCGAAACCTCGGCGTCAGCGCATGCGCTGGCGCCGGAGATGATCATTCGTTTTGTTATACAGCCGGGTCAGATCGCCTCATGGCGCGTGCGGTCCGATTCCGAATTGCGCGTGGGAACGGCAAGGGTTTGGGTCACGCGCATTTTCTCGCCGTACGACTACTGGTTGCAAACGGGCGATGTGCTTCGCGTGGCGCGAGGCGAGCGAATTTGGATAAGCACTGACGCCAATATAGCCGCGGAAATTTCGCTGACCAGCGCGTATGCTCTCGCACGCAGGCCGTTGTTCAAGTGGATCGAGCGGCTTGGAAATTACCTCGGTGATATTTCTCGACTGCGATCACGCTAGCGGCTTAGTGACCTAGCGGCTTAGTAACGAGCGGCCGGTTCTATCCGGCCGCTAAGTAAGGCGTCTAACAAGGCGTGAGCGGAAATCAACCTCAGGGGAGGTTCAATGCTTCAGGTTTGGGGGCGGCGCAACTCGTCTAACGTTCAGAAGGTCATGTGGCTGATCGGCGAGCTTGATTTACCGCATGGACATATTCCCGCCGGAGGCGGGCTTCGGCCTGACGCAACGCGCCGAGTTCCTGGCCCTGAATCCACATGGGCGCGTGCCGGTCATTAAAGAAGGCGGCGACGGTACGATTGTGTGGGAGTCGCACAGCATCTTGCGATACCTCGCGGTCCATTATGGCAGCCCGCGTTTCTGGAGTGACAACGCCGGTACGCGGTCTCAGGCGGATCGCTGGATGGATTGGTCTCAGAGCAGCTTGCAGCCGGCCTTCTTGACAGGTGTGTTCTGGGGCTTTTACCGGACGCCGGAGGCTTTACGCAGTGCGAAGAGCATTGACGAGAATCTTGCTCGTTGCGCGCAGCATTTCCAGCTTCTCGACCGGATACTGGCTGAGCGGCCCTTCATTGCAGGAGACAGTCTGAGCCTGGGCGATATTGCGGTCGGGTCTAACCTCTATCGCTACTTCGAACTGGATATCAAGCGGCCCGACGTTCCGAATGTGGAAGCGTGGTATGAACGGCTTCAGCTTCGCCCGGCGTTCCGTGAGCACGTGATGATCCTGTTCGATGAATTGTTAGGTCGGCTCGACTTCTGACATGGGCTAGCGGGCCCAAGAACGCATCCTTAAGCGTTTAAGCAACGCGCCAAGCCAATGTCACTTGCTGTCGCGTATATGCTCGACCAGATAATCGATCAACGCCCGTACCTTGGGCGGAAGAAAACGATTCGGTGGATACAGCAACCACACCGAGCCTACATAAGCGAGTGCTTCGAGATCCCAGTCGGCGAGCACTTGCACGAGCTCGCCACTTTCTAACGCTTCGGCTGCGCTGAACTGCGGCAGGCTTGCAATGCCGAAATCCTGCTGCGCCGCTTCGAGTCGCGCGCCTGCATGGTTCGCTATATATCGCCCGCTCACCTCCACGGTCTGCGTTTCCGTGCCGCGCCGAAAACGCCAGCGGTTGTCGTCGACGGTTTCGCCGAGATAAAGGCAGTCGTGCTGCGTGAGATCACGTGGGTGCTTGGGTGTACCGCGCGCATGCAGATACGCGGGCGAAGCACACAACATCCAGCGGACCGAACCCAGCCGCCGTCCCGCCAGACCGGGCGGTGGATGATCTGTTAGGCGGATCACGAGATCGAGATCGTTCTCAAGCGGATCGACTTCATGATCTGCATAAAGCAACTGCAAGTCGACTTCTTCATACGCGCGCAAAAAGCCCGGCACGAGCGGATGAATGACTGTTTTCGCAAAGGCCGTTGGCGCGCTCACGCTGACTTTCCCTTGCGGCCGGCCGACCAGTGAACCGGCGGCATCCACGGCGCCCGACGCCGCGCTCACGATGTCGCGGCAGAATCGAACCACCTGTTCGCCTGATTCTGTCACCTTCACCTTGCGCGTGGATCGTTCAAGCAGCCGCGTGGCAAGCGCTTCCTCAAGACGTTTGATCTGGCGGCTGACCGTTGACGGTGTGCTGCCGAGTTGGCGCGCGGCTACGGAAAAGTTGCCGGCATCGACGACACGGGCGAATACCGCCATGTCGGGCAGCAATGCAAAGAGTTCGGTTTGATTCATCGGGCCGTCGCGAGTTGGGGCGCAGGATTAATGCATCTGCGACATAAAGGTTTTGCGCATCGACCCGATTATCGTCGCATGTGCAACGCTCGACAATACGGACTCATCTACTGAGGTCCGATCATGCCCAAGCAAGACCGCCTGCTCTTATTGTCCGATCTCATGTTGCTGGTGGTCGCGGTGGTGTGGGGAACCAGTTATGGAGTCGTCAAGAGCGCACTCGTGTTTTATCCGGTGCTGGGCCTGCTGACGCTGCGATTCGGCATTACATTCGTGATGTTATCGCCGGCGTTGCGAAGTTTGCGTCAGGCCGACGCGCGAACGCTGCGCGGCGTGTTTATAGCAGGCTTGCTGCTGCTGGGCATTTTCCTAAGCGAAACATTTGGCGTGCTGATGACGCGCGCATCTAATGCGGCGTTCCTGATTAGCCTCTGCGTGGTGCTGACGCCGCTGGTCGAGTGGATGCTGCTCAAGCGCCGGCCCGGACGGATTGAATGGGCAGCAGTCGCGCTCTCGTTGTTAGGCGCATGGCTGCTTGCCGGTGACGGTTCGGTCGCGTTAAATCCCGGCGATGCACTGATCCTGTTTGCCGCTTTGCTGCGTGCGCTGAATGTCTGTGTGACGAAACGTGTGATGCGTGATTCTTCGCTGCCGCCTTTGTCAGTGACGGCCGTGCAGTCGGGTGTGGTCGCGTTTGGCAGTGCAGCGGTGGCGCTTGTGTTTGCGCCGAAGCAGTGGCAGCACGTGCCGTCGTTCGCCGGACATGAGTCGTTTTGGGGCAGCGTGTTTTATCTGGTTTTTGCGTGCACGTTGTTCGCGTTCTTCGCGCAAAACTACGCGATCAAACGCAGCAGTCCAACCCGCGTTGCGTTGCTGATGGGTAGCGAACCCGCATTCGGCGCTTTGTTCGCCTGGATGTGGCTGGGCGAGAAGATATCGCTTGTTGCATGGGTCGGCGGTGGTTTGATCGTCGTCGCGTCCATGCTGGCGACGGTGCGCTGGCGCAAGGCGGTGGGGGTGAATGTCCCTCGTGCTTCAGAGGTTTTGCCGTGACGCTGACTTGGTCTCGGAGGCCTTGTGGTTGGTTTTCTCGATCGCCGATCTTGCTCCGGTTTTCAACTGCGTGACGGCTTCAATCAGAGCGCGCCGGAACACTTCGTTCGAAGCAAGTTCGAGACTAAATACATCGCGGCAACCAAGCATCGCATCGACAAGACTTTTCGGATCGTCGCCCGAATGGGTAGCCAGCGCAGTCAACTGCGAGGCCAGCGGATCGCTGATAACGAAAGTCGTCCCGTCGTCGGCGCGTCCGCACAGGAAAACGAACCACGCTGCAATGCCAAGTGCCAGCCTCGCTATTGACTCGCCGTGTTCCAGGCGCGTTGCAATCGTTGCGAGAAGACGCGGCGGAATCTTCTGACTACCGTCCATGGCAATCTGCGCACAGCGATGTTTCAACGCCGGGTTCGCATAACGGTCCAGCAGTGCATCGCGATACGCCATGAGGTCGAACGAAGCCGGAACACTCAAAGTCGGTGCAATCTCTTGCGTCATCATCGAATGGATAAGCGTGCGCAGGGGTCCGAATGAAATTGCTTCGTCGATTGTCTCGAACCCCGCCAGCATCGACAAATACGCGAGTGTCGAATGGGTGCCGTTAAGCATGCGCAGCTTGGCAAGCTCGAATGGAATTACATCATCCACGAGTTGCGCGCCTGCTTGGTCCCACGCGGGTCGTCCGGCAGGGAAGTGATCTTCGATTACCCATTGACGAAAAGGCTCGCACGGGACCGGCGCTTCGTCGCGTAGCCCAAGCGCAGCGGTAGCGGCATCGCGGTCTGCGTTCGTGGTCGAAGGAACAATGCGGTCGACCATGGTTGACGGGAAGGCGACTTCGCGCTCAATCCAGCTTGCCAGCGCTTCATCGAGCATGCGAGCGTGGGAGCAGACCACCTGGCGCAATGCTGCGCCGTTGTGCGAAAGGTTATCGCAAGAAAGCACTGTGAACGGCGCGATGCAGGCATCGCGCCGCATTCTCAATGCAGCGACGAGGATGCCCGGTACCGTGCCGGGCTCGCCAGGATGCGCCAGATCATGTGCGATGCCGGGATGGCCGTGGTCGACATCGCCGGTCTTCGTATCGCGGCAGTAGCCTTTTTCCGTGACTGTCAGCGAGACGATCCGTACATTGGTGTCGGCGAGCAACTCGAACAGGCGCGCGCGGTCATGCGGTAGCGCAAGGACTTCACGCAGCGCCCGGAGAACCGTTGTCTTCACACCCTCCGCCCCACGCTCCACCACGCTATACAAGCCATCCTGCGCCATCAACGCATCGCGCTTTGTCACATCGCCTTGAAGCGTGACGCCGCAGATTGCCCAGTCACCACCTGCGGCAAGCATGGCCTCTTCCGTATAAACCGCTTCGTGCGCCCGATGAAAATTTCCGATGCCCAAATGAACAATGCCAATGCGTGGATCGCGCCACTCGGGCGTCAGCAGATGATCCTGGATCAATGGGAGCGATTTGCGGCAAAGCACGGATTTATCGGACATTTTAAATAGCCTGAAGCGGGAAAACCCTTGGTTGACGATTAAGTCTACTTGTATGGTAGCATCAATTCCACTGATCGCACCTCAAGGAAATCCCCATGAAAATCGTCCGCGCCGATGTCATCGTCAGTTGTCCGGGACGCAATTTCGTCACGTTGAAAGTGGTGACCGACGAAGGGGTCTATGGAATTGGCGACGCCACCCTCAATGGCCGCGAACTTGCGGTGGCGTCTTATTTGAAAGACCACGTGTGTCCGCTGCTGATCGGTCGTGATCCAGGACGAATAGAAGACATCTGGCAGTTTTTATACAAAGGCGCTTACTGGCGTCGCGGGCCGGTGACCATGACCGCCATCGCCGCGGTGGACGTGGCGCTGTGGGACATCCTCGGCAAGGTCGCGAATCTGCCCTTGTACAAGCTGCTTGGCGGCGCGTCGCGTGAAAGCGTGATGGTCTACGGGCACGCGACCGGACGAGATATTCCTGAAGCCCTCGACCGTTATGCGGAGCATGTGGAGGAGGGGTACCAGGCTATCCGCATTCAATGCGGCGTGCCCAACATGCGTTCGGTGTATGGCGTATCGAAGGGCGCGGGCATGTATGAGCCGGCGACCAAAGGCGCGGTAGAAGAGCAAACGTGGTCGTCGGAAAAGTATCTCGACTTCGTGCCGAAACTCTTCGAAGCAGTACGCGATAAATTCGGTTTCGACACTCATCTCCTCCACGATGTTCATCACCGTCTCACGCCAATCGAAGCCGCCCGCCTGGGTAAATCAATCGAGCCGCATCGTTTGTTCTGGATGGAAGATCCAACGCCGGCCGAGAATCAGGCCGGCTTCCGGTTGATTCGCCAGCACACGGTGACGCCGATCGCGGTGGGCGAAGTATTCAACAGCATCTGGGACTGCAAGCAACTGATTGAAGAGCAGTTGATCGACTACATTCGCGCCACGCTCACGCATGCGGGCGGCATCACGCACCTGAAGCGTATTGCGGATTTCGCTTCGCTTTATCAGGTGCGCACCGGTTGCCACGGGCCGTCGGATTTGTCGCCGGTCTGCATGGGCGCGGCGCTTCATTTCGACTTGTGGGTACCGAATTTCGGTGTGCAGGAATACATGGGTTTCCCGAAGGAAGCGCTTGATGTTTTCCCCCATGCGTGGACCTTCGATCGCGGCACGATGTATCCCGGGGATGCACCCGGCCATGGCGTGGATATCGACGAAGAACTCGCGGCGCGCTATCCCTACGACCCGGCTTACCTGCCGGTCGCGCGACTCGGAGACGGCACGCTCTGGAACTGGTGAGCGGCGGTGTTTAATTGCGGCGCTTAACTGCGGCTTAACTGCGCGGCATCATAACAAGGAGACAGGCAATGGCAGCTCAGAACAGTAGCGCGATGTTACGCCGCGTCGCCTTCGCATCGACTATAGGAACCGCTGCCGAGTACTACGATTTCCTCGTCTATGGCACGGCTGCAGTGCTCGTGTTCGGCACGAAATTTTTCCCGAGCAGTGACCCGCTGATCGGGACACTTGCTGCATTCGCGACTTACGCCGTGGGTTTTATCGCGCGGCCGTTAGGCGGCATTGTGTTCGGACATTTTGGTGATCGCATTGGCCGCAAGAAGGCGCTGATCGTCACCATACTGATTGTCGGCCTTGGGACATTCCTGATTGGGCTGCTGCCTGACTATTCGCAGATCGGCATCTGGGCGCCGGCGTCGCTCATCCTGATCCGCGTACTGCAAGGTTTTGGCGTTGGCGGAGAACAAGCGGGCGCCGTGTTGCTGACGGCCGAATATGCGCCGCCGCCTAAGCGGGGTTTCTTCGCCAGCCTCGTCCAGCTCGGCGCACCTGCGGGCTTCCTGATTCCGGCGGGCATCTTCGCCATCCTCACTGCCACGCTCACGCATGAGCAACTGCTCGCCTGGGGCTGGCGGCTGCCGTTCCTCGGCAGCATCGTGCTGGTTGTCGTGGGCCTGTATATCCGGTTGCGTACGGAGGAGTCGCCGGTCTTCGCGGAGATTCGCAAGACGCAGGCGGTCGAGTCGCGCCCGGTCGTGGAAGTCGTCCGGCAATTCGGCTCCACGATCCTGAAGGGTGTTGGAGCGAAGCTGATCGAAGCCTGCACGTTTGCGATGTACACAATGATCGTGCTGGCCTACGGCCGTGTGCACGGTATTAGTGAGAGCCTGCTGCTTCAGACGATCATCGTTGCAGTCACGCTTGAACTGATCGCGATTCCGCTTGCAGGCGCACTATCGGACCGGATCGGCCGACGCGCCACATTTATTGCAGGCAGCGTGCTGCAGGTCCTGCTGGTCGTGCCGCTATTTCATGCCGTCGACAGCGGCAGTCGTCTGGCGATCCAGACAGTCATGATTCTCGCGATTACAGTCGGCCACAGTCTTTGCTATGCACCGCAGGCATCGCTCTTTCCCGAACTCTTTCCGGCGCGCGTGCGTTGTAGCGGCATTGCGCTGATCTGGCAGATCGGATCGTTGATCGGGAGCGGCGTACTCGGACTGGTGGCCGTGAAGATGCTTCAAATCACGGGCGGAAGCTCCGTCGAATTGATTGTCTACGTCATGGCACTGGGCATTGTGTCCACGCTGTGTATTTATCTTTTGCCTGAAACGGCGCCTTTGCGTCGTGGTGGTGATCTTCACGACTGGGGTACGCAACCACTCGCTATTGCTTCCAGCGAAGCGCATGCATCCCCTGTTTTTGCGGCGCGCCGCTAGCCCTAAGTGCAGTGCTTCGGCATGCATATTATTTAACGGAGCTTCTCATGCTTGCAGCCGTCCTTCACGAACCGAAACGCCTGAGTATCGATGAAGTCGATGCACCTCAGCCACTACGGGGTCAGGTCCAGATCCGCGTACGCGCAGGCGGTATCTGCGGGTCCGATCTGTCGTATTACTTCAAGGGCAAGAGCGGCGATTTCGCAGTCCGGGAACCGTTCGTCCTGGGTCACGAAGTCGCGGGTGAAATCGCAGCGCTCGGGGAGGGCGTGAGCGGTTTGCGCGTGGGTCAGCGTGTTGCCGTGAACCCGGGGCTGAATTGTGGCGAGTGCCGGTTTTGCGTGAAGGGCATGACTAATCACTGCCTGAATATGCGCTTCATGGGCAGCGCTTCGACGTTCCCTCACATGCAAGGAATGTTCCGCCAATACATTGCCGTGGCCGCGCGCCAATGCGTGCCTGTGCCCGACGCACTCGACTTTGCGCAGGCATCGATGGCCGAGCCTCTAGCGGTTGCATTGCACGCGTTGCGGCACGCTGGATCGCTGGTCGGCGCCCAGGTACTGGTGATCGGCTGCGGACCCATAGGCTGCATTTTGCTATCGGTCGCCCGGCGTGCTGGAGCGCATCGTCTGGTCGCATTGGACCTCGCCGGCAAAGCGCTGCAAATGGCCGCGGCCCTGGGTGCCGATCAGACCGTACTCGCCACTGACCAGGGACAGGTCGAAGCGTGGTCCCAGTCGCGCGGCACCTTCGACATCGTGATCGAAGCATCCGGCAGCCCTGCCGGGCTCGACACCGCGCTTCGGGCCGCACGCGCGGGTGGCGCCATGATCCAGGTGGGCAACCTGCCGGCAGGGCAGTCGCCGGTTGCAGCCAATCTCGTGATGGCGAAGGAGTTACGTTATCAGGGGTCGTTCCGTTTCACCGATGAATACGCGGTCGCCGCCGAAGAAATCGCCACAGGGAAGATCGACCTGAGCCCGTTGATGACGCATGTCTTTCCGCTCGCGGATGCAAACCATGCGTTCGAAGTGGCGCATGACCGCAACCAGTCGATGAAGGTGCATTTGCAGTTCGACTGAATCCCTATTACTGCATTGCCCGAACGCCCGATCACAAAGAGGCGTATTTCAGGAGACATTCATGTTCAGAAGCCAGCGATGGTTCGTGGTCAGCTTGCTGTTTCTTGCTGGCGTGATCAACTATCTTGATCGCGCCGCGCTCTCGATCGCAGCGCCCTTGATCCAGAAGGACCTCAATTTTTCGCATGCGCAGATGGGCATCGTGTTCAGCAGTTTTTTCATCGGCTATGCGTTGTTTAATTTTGTCGGCGGCGTGCTGTCCGACAAGATCGGGGCAAAGAAAGTGTTTGGCGCGTCGATGGGTATCTGGTCGCTCTTCTGCGGAGCGACTGCGCTGGCTAGCAGCCTGTTTTCATTGATTGTGTTGCGGGTTCTGTTCGGCATGGGCGAGGGTCCGTTCAGTTCATCGAACAGCAAGATGGTCAACAACTGGTTTCCACGCCGCGAGGTGGCCAGCGCCATTGGTGTGATCAGTTCAGGTACGCCACTGGGCGGCGCGCTGGCGGGACCGGTGGTCGGCTACATGGCGATCCGCTTTGGCTGGCGCTGGGCGTTCGTTGCAATCATGGTGCTTGGTCTCGCGTGGCTCGTGGTGTGGACCTTGACCACGACTGAGCAACCGCAGCAGGACAAGCGCGTGAAACCCGAGGAGCTTGCGTTGATTGTCGCCGGCCAGCAGCAGGCTTCGTCGATGGAGCATGCGCCCGAAGGCGAAAAAATGGGGCTGAAGTTCTACCTGAAGCAACCGATCATCCTTGCAACAGCGTTCGCCTTTTTTGCCTACAACTACGTGCTGTTTTTCTTCCTGTCGTGGTTTCCCACGTACCTGACAGAAGCCCATCACATGTCGCTCCATGACATGAGCATTGCGACCGTGATTCCCTGGGTGCTCGGCAGTATCGGCCTTGCCGCTGGCGGTTTTATCACGGACCTGATCTTGCGTATCACGGGTAAGCCGTTGCTTGCGCGGCGGATCGTTTTATCGGTTTGCCTCGGGGTCGCGGCCGTGTGTGTCGGATTTGCCGGACGAGTGGTCAGCATGGAGGGGGCAGTTGCGCTGATGTCCGTATCCATCTTCTTCCTGTACGTCACGGGCGCGGTCTATTGGGCCGTGATCGCGGACACCGTCCGACGGGAGAATGTAGGTGGCGTGGGCGGCTTCGTGCACCTGCTGGCGAACCTCGCCGGCGTAATAGGACCTGCGGTGACGGGCTTCATCGTGCAAGCGACTCACGGTGCGTATGGCAGCGCGTTCGTATTGGCGGGCGCTGTTGCGGTGCTGGGATCGCTTTGCTCGCTGATATGGATTCGCGAACCGCGTGGCGACAGATTGAAGGCGCGGCGCGCATTCGTTTCCTAGCGGGTTTAGAACTCCCAAGAGGCTTCGAACAGCTGCAATGGCGTGGTAGTATGGTAGGTTACAAGATGAAGTCCAGGCTTCATCTTGTCCTCTCTTTACTCCTCGGTCAGGTGTGCGTCATGGTCACGAAAAACGTCTTGCCGGCACCGTTGCAACGTGACGCGTCTTCGTCTGACGGCGCTGGTCGCAACAAAAAAACAGCTTCTTCCATGCCACCGGCCGCCACTGCCCGTGGCCGCGCTCGCACGATTGAACCGCGTGTTGCACTGCCCAACCTGCGCGGTCAGCTGCGCGTTGAATCGCACGAACCCATCGGCAAGCAAATCTTTCGTGCCTTGCGTGAAGCCATTTTTTCGGGCGCGCTGGTGCCGGGCACGCCGCTGTCCGAGACGGAAGTTTCAGACATGTTCCAGGTCTCCCGGCAACCGGTTCGGGAAGCGTTTATCAAGCTGGTCGAATCGGGTGTGCTGCAGGTGCTGCCGCAGAGAGGGACCTTCGTTAAGAAGATCTCACCGCGACGCGTCCGGGAAGGCAGGTTCATCCGCGAAGCGATCGAGGCTGCAGTGGCTCGCAAGGCCGCGGTTGAAATCACGGAGGCGCAACTCGCCGATCTTGCCGACAATCTACGCGATCAGAAGACTGCCGCGAAAGCGCACGACACCACGTCCTTCCTTGCACTCGACGAGCGTTTTCATTTCCTGATTGCACAATCGATTGACTGCGTGGCGGCATGGGACACTATTCAGGACATCAAGGCTCAGATGGACCGCGTGCGTTATCTGAGCTTGCCGGAAGTGTCGCCGCTTGAATTGCTGATCAAGCAACATGCACGCATTGTGAGTGCATTGAAAGCGCATGATGCCGATGCCGCGGAAGAAGCCATGCGCGCGCATTTGCGCGAGATACTGGTCTCGCTAAAGCCGGTCGCCGAACGCAATCCGGACTGGTTTGAACCGGATGACGGCGAACGTGCCCATCTTGCTAGCTAGGTAAGCTCATCGCGACCGCGCTGAAACCGTAGCGAGGCAATATGGCTTGCGCTTGCGGACTCATCAGGTACATGGCCGATCGATAAGCCGCATCACATGTCGACTTATTCTGCGAATCGTCGAGCACGGTCATGCCGTAGTCGGCCGAGATGGCCAGATTTGTCGTCAACTCAACTTGTGTGACGCTCGTATCAGGCGTCGTTTCATGTGAGCTGCAATAGCCGATAAACACATCCACCCGCCGCGTTTCCATAAAGTACTTGACCGGATTTTTCCCGGCAGGCACGTCCCGCGTCACGCGGCCGCCCACCAGTTGTTGCGCCTTTTTCTCCAGGATTTTGCGGGCCTTGGGGATGTACCGTGTCGGCTTTGGCAAACAACATCCTTGCATAGTCTCCACCGGGATCAGCCGCGGGTGTCGACGTGTGGCGAGGCATCGTTCTTGTAGTGGAGTCATTGCCGGTAACAATTTTCGATATGTTCGGCAACATATAACGAAGCGATCAGGCGTGTACTGGCTAGTTGTGGACTCGGCTCGAATACCCGGTATGCGAACCGCGTATTCGAGTTGCTAATGCAGCGGTTAGCGCTTAGCGTTTCGTTGTCGGCGTGGCGCGAAATACCAGTACCAGACCCGCAAGGATCGACGCCATTCCTGCTACGCCAAGAGGCGCAAGACGGTTGCCTAGCACGAGGTAATCCATCACGGCGGTGACCACGGGCACAAGATAAAAGAGGCTCGTCACGTTGACGAGATTACCGGCCCGCATCAGCCGATAAAACAGCAACTGTGCGAAAACAGATATCACAATGCCTAGCCATAGCAACGGTATAAGAAAATCCACGCTAGGTACGAACCTGACGGGCTCGAACGGTACGAACAACATGGCGAGCACGAGGCCAACAACGTTCTGAAGCGGCAGGACATCGATCGGTTGCTGCTTCAGGCGCTTCTGCAGGATGGCGCCAGTTGTCATGCACGCTAACGCGCCCGCGCCGAGAAGCACGCCCGCTAGAGGAAAGCGCTTAGCGCTGCCGGCTGCGAATACAACGAGAGACAAACCACCCAACGCGAGGAGCAGGCCGCCCAAGCGTGCTGGGGTCAAGCGACGCTCCACCAGCACAAGTGTGAGGATGGGCTGTGCGCCCAGGAGCGTTGCGAGAATGCCGGGCGTCAATCCACGATCGAGCGCGAGCAGATAGCAAATCGGATAACCACCGGTCAGCAATGCGCCGGTGATCGCGACTTGCAAACGCGTTCCAGAAGCTGGCAACCAGCGCCCGCGCCATACAGCCAGCATCGCAAGGACGCTCGACGCCAAGGCAAAACGCAGCACAAGGAAAGCGAAGGCCGGGGCGTGATGGAGTCCCAGTTCCGAAACGATTGCACCGCTGCTCCACAGCAGGACAAAGAGTGCCGTCGAACCATAAGCGGCGACGGCGGATTTTACAAAAGCCATGAGTATTCACCTGTCGGGGGAATAAGGACTTAGGCGAGCGCGGTCAAGCCGCCGGGCACCAGCAGGTGCTGCGGTCAGGCCGGAAGCCTAAGACTTGAGGAGAAAAAGTTCAGCCAGGAACGCCCGTGTGCGGCGGCGCTACTGCGCCAGCCGCGACGGTGTTCGGAGGAGAAACGACAGGTGGGGAAACAGAGAAACCGAAATCCTTGGGACCGCTAAGACGCGCATGACCAGCCGTCGAGTCGGGCTCGATAGCGGCAAGGTGAATGTGCGTAGGGTTTGTCATGGAAAGCGGATTGAATAGAGTCGCGTGCTAAGGATGCAAGATTAACGCTAAGTCGCAGGTTGCGCAACGCTTAGGCGGGGACTTAGCTGATAAGAGTGATTCATTAGTTGCTTGGCCAATCCATAGAGAACCCCGCTTGATCTTAAATTGCCACGCACGACAAACCGGCCGTATCGCTTTGCATGTCAACGCTCCACGGCGAGCTTTAGTTTCATCAGTGCGTGATCCCACTGCTGTGCGATCGTTTCAAGAGACCGCCGGGCGGCTTCCAGATGCGTCGGTTCAAATTCCCACAAGCGCTCGCGCCCGATCTTGATGTCGCGCACCAGCCCGGCGTTCGCCAGCACCTGCAAGTGCTGCGTGACCGACTGCCTCGTGATGTCCGTCCCGGCAGTGAGTTGCGCAATTGACATCGCGCTGCCGGCGCACAGCACAGCGACGAGACGCAAGCGCGTTTCGTCGCCTAGCGCCGCAAAAACCGCCGCCGCGTTTCGTTGCGCCGGGCCCTTGAGCAGCGCTTTATTCGATGGAGACCTAGCCCTTGGCAGCATGTTTTTCGATGTTCGTCATTTGCGCTTCCCATCCCTGGTTGTTCAGGCGGAATGCATCCGCGCGGCGTTCGGGCGGAATATTGTCAAAGCCGGTTTCGACTATGCGCACCAACGTACCTGAGCCAACTTCTTCAAGCTCGAATACGACCAGGGTGGTGGGCTCGCCGGAGTAGTCGATGGCCGGATCGATGGCGCCCGGATGCCAGCGCCAGGAAAATAGCCGCTCAGGTTCAATGCGTTCAATCAACATCTCGCAGACAAGATGTTCGTATCCGGGGTGGGTAATGCGTCCATGGACGGACGTACCCGCGACAAAGGTTTCGCCTTTGAAATCCATGCCGAACCATTTTCCGAATTCTTTGGCATTCGACAACGCGCGCCAGACGCGCGAACGCGGGGCCTCGACAAGGCTCTGTTTTTCTATTCGATCAGTTGACGATGTCATATGCAGCCTCCTGACTGCATATTAGTCAGCGAGACGTGGAAATGCAAGTAATTAACTGCATGTCTTCATGGGCTTAGCGGGCGCTTGGTCTTTATAAGGGGATTTGCTGACACCGGGACTAGGGCCTAAGACTAAGACCTCTCGCTCGAACGCCGATTAAATTTCTGCTCGATCACATGAGTGCCCCATTGCGAGCCTTCTGCTTCCTCGGTCAAATAAAATCCGGACGACTCGTACAGATGACGCGCGGCGTCAAGGCTCTTGAAAGTCCAAAGATAGGTTTCATCGAATTCACGATCGACGAAATCCAGCGCCTTGGAGAGGAGGCGGCGTCCCACACCTGAGCCGCGCAATGACTCGTCGACAATAAACCATCGCAGATGAGCAAGCCGGTCATTGGCGTCGTCCGCGTCTACGGCTATTGAAGCGAGTGACCTGCCGTTCTCGACATGGAGCCACAGCGCCTTACCGGGAGACGGCAAGGCCATGGCAAACTCCGCCAGTTCGGTGGCGACTTTCTTTTCAAAGAAAACACCGAAGCCGGCTGCTTGCGAATAGAAACGTACATGCAGGCTCGCTATGTCTCCAATGCATCCCGGTTGATAGCCCTCAAGGATTTTCTCGTCTATCGATGCCGCCGCTCGAGGTGTCTTGTTGACGTTGTCCTGCGCCAGGGCATCCGCGTAAAGCGCAAGCGAGCGGACCAGCGTTTGCTGGTCCGCAGGCACCAGTCGCCTGAGGGCATTGGAGACCTGATCGGTCGCAAAGCGGTCGATCTTTTGCCGCAACTTCTTGCCGGCTGCCGTCAGGAACAGCCGTGACGACCGGCCGTCGTCGCTCGCGGTTTCCCGTGTTACTAGTCCCAAGGATTCGAGTTTTGCCAACTGCCTGCTGGTGTTCGATTTATCGAGCCGTAGCGTGTCGGCCAGGTCGCGCGCCTGAAGGCCCGGCGCCAACCCGATCTCGATGACCGCGTGAACGGCCGATGGCGCGAGGTCGCTGTCGGCCAGCGTATTGCGCATGAAACCCAGCTCGCGTACCAGCTTTCGCGAAAAGTCGCGAAGCTCGAGGATGGTGTGATCCCGCGATTGTTCGGGTAAATCGACATAGTCCATGGCTGCTCCAAACAGTTGCGCCTCGCAACCAATATACTTGCGAGGCGCAACTTTTTCAAGCTCACTTGAACCTTGCTAAAACGACTAGACTTCCCCAACCGGCTCTGCGGCAATAGGCGGCGAAACAGCCCTTTCCGACGCCGCTTTCACGCGGCCGACCCAGATCGCCGCGAATGATACGAGCGCGACCGCCAACAAGCCGTTGGTGCCATATCCCCGGATCGCCCCGTGCGCATCGAACGATAGAAACAGTCCACCAAGCCATGCACCGCAACCGGCGCCGAGTGCTTGCAGTGCGCTGTTCGTGCTTAAGAAAGCGCCGCGATTGGACGGTTCGGGAACGGTCGTCAGCAACGCTTGCATCGGCACCATGCGGCCGGACACAATCACCATGAACACGGGAAACAGCAGGACCATTGCGATGAACGGCAGGTTCGGCAGGTGAGTGACGAACAGCACGGGCACGAGCGATAGCACTACCAGCAGGCGGAACATCCGGCGGCTGCCATAGCGATCGGAAAGCCTGCCGACGAGCCGCGCTGTGAAGAACGTCGCGGCGCCGCCCGCCATGTATAACCACGACAACTGCGCCGGGGCCACGCCGTGATTAGCCACAAGCATGGGCGAGATGAACGGGATTACCAGCATCTGCGACCCCATGACGATGAACGTCAGTGCGAATGCATTGGCGTAGCGCGGGTTCGATATCAGCCTCCACAGCGTAGGCATGACACTTCGTAACGGAGGCGGCGTGCGGCTTAAATGCTCCGTGAGTGAAGGCACAAGCTTCATTCCGGCGAGCCAGATCAAGACCGATAAACCCACCAGCAAGATGAACGGCGTGAACCAGCCGAAATGCGCGCCTAACAGAACGCCTGCCGGCACGCCCGCCACCGCGGCAAGTGAGAAGGCCGTCATGATCGTGCCGGTCGCGGCGCCGCGGCGCGAGACGGGAATAACGTCGCTGACGATCGCCATGATGACCGACCCCAGCACGCCGCCGGTGATGCCCGCAAAAGCGCGTGCGATCAGCAGCATGGGAAAACTGGTGGCGCAGGCGCACGCGAGGTTCGACAGCGCGAACAGCGCATAGACCGTCAACATGATACGGCGACGATCGAAGCGATCAATGTAAGTGGCGGCAAGCAACCCTGAGAGACCCGAACACCACGAATAGGCTGAAACGGCGGTGGCGAACGCGGCCGGTGATATCTGAAAGCTCCCCATGATTTGCGGGCCGAGCGGCATCATCACCATGAAGTCCATGATGATGGTGAACTGTGTAAGCGCAAGCAGCCAGAGAAGGCGCCGCTCGCGACTCGCGTCTAGACTATACATATAGTCATCCTGATTAGATTTCTTTTAACGGCTAAAGCAGACAAGGCGCAGGTCAGTCGTCAATGGATTCGTGAACCGCTTCCGCGCCGCGTTTCCAGTAACTTGCCGCGCGAATCCGGCTCTTGTCGACACCACGTTCCGTGCACAGGTGCTGGCGAACCGCACGCATGACCGTCGCTTCGCCGGCGGCCCACACATAGCCTTCGCCAGTCGGCAAATACATTTCTCGCAACGCCAGTAACAAGGCTGCACCGGGGAAGTCCGATTCGCTGCGGTAGCGCCATTCGGCGTACAGGTCGGTTTGCGTCGTGAAGTCGATACGTGCAGATGGATCTTCCACTTCAATCAGCGTGGCCACGCGCGTTCCCGGCGGCAGCTCTTCCAGGCGGCGTGCGATGGCAGGGAGCGCCGTCTCGTCGCCAATCAGCAGGTGCCAGTCGAATCCCTCGGGGATCATGAAAGAACCGCGCGGACCGCCAATTCCCAAATACTGTCCGACCTTCGCTTGCGCTGCCCACGTCGCGGCAGGTCCTGCCTCATGCAGCGCAAACTCGATATCGAGCTCGCATGCTTCGCGATCGTATCGACGCGGGGTGAAGTCGCGTGCAATTGGCCGCGGCTGGTCGTCGGCGAAGACCGGACCGTTCGGGCCGGCCGTCGGCATGACCGGCTTGTCGGCTCCGGGTTGTGGAAAGAAGACCTTGATGTGGTCGTCAAAGGATGCCGATTCAAAGTCGCGAAGATCGTCGCCGCCTAGCGTGATGCGCACGAGGTGCGGCGTAAGCGGTTGAACGCGCTTGACTTGAGCCAGGCGGAATTTGAGTTGATGACGGACGCGGCCGACCGTCAGATCGGGCCCGCTGTTTTGCATTGTGTGTTCTCTTGAGTGTTGATTCACGCCGGATCTCCTGCGGTTTTTCCTTCGATCTCGGCAGTGGCTCGGACAAGGATCGCGGCAATACGGCGTTGCTCGCTGACGGGTGCGTCGGTACGCATTAGCAACGCGTGCTTGAGCGCGCGGCGTGCCTGGATGAACTCGGGCAACCATGCATTGCTGTCGCCGTTGGCGTCCGCGTTTTCATCGCCGGTTTCGCCTGCAAACGCGCGGCGCACCGAATCCATCTTGCGTGCAAAATGGCTTAGCTTGGCTAGCATTACATCGACGCGCTCGCGATTAGTCGCGAGGTAATTGCGTCCGGATTCGGCTAGCGCATAACGCTTGCGATTGCCTTCCACTTCAACCGTTGCATAGCCCAGTTCTTCCAGGTAGGTCAGCGCCGGATAGACCATGCCGGGACTCGGGCTGTAAAAACCATTCGATCGAACTTCAAGCGCCTTGATTAGTTCGTAGCCATGGCGCGGTGCTTCGGCTAGAAGAGCAAGCAGGAGCAATTGCAGGTCGTCAGAGGTGAATTTGCGGCCGCGCGGCATGCCGTCGTCGCCGCGGCCGCCGAAGCCTCCGGGGCCGCCTGGGAAGCGGCTATCGTCGTCATGGCGGTGATGGCGGCCGATCGCATGCCACATGGCATGCATGGAAAAATGGCCTGAAGATTCAAATCCAGCGTGGGTGCGAGCGAACTCGCGGCTGCGGTGATGTCGCATCGTAAAACTCCGTAGATATCGTAAAACACATCTTAAGATATATATCTTAAGATGTGTTGTCAATATTTTTTTCGGAGCGAGATTGGCCCGGCGGGCGGGTTCCGGCGTTGTGTTTTGGTGGATCGTGACACCTTTGCAAGCTTTGTTACGAGCCCCAAGCGAAGCCCTCAAACCTGCAATGCTTAAGTCTCGGGCGCTCATAACCATATCGGAATTGAATAATTCTCAAGGCGTCGCAGCGTCGCTACTCTGGGCGCTGATTTCGCCCGCGAGGATTGATACAGATGGATGGTTCCAAGGTTTTCGATGGACGGCGGCGCGCATTGCGCTTGCTAGGCGCCGCGCCGGCCGTCGCCGGGCTAGGCGGTTTCGCATCGCGGCAGGCGAGGGCGGAGGACGCGGCCTTGCGTTCCGTCACGCTTATTCTGGGCGATCAGGCGGGCGGAACGCGCGCGCTAGCCGAGGCTGCCAAAGTGCTCGGCGGCACCCCGTATGCCTTCAAGTGGGCTAATTTCCAGGGCGCGGCACCGCTCTTCGAAGCACAGCGCGCGGGTGCTGTCGACCTGGCGCCTGCCGGTGATCTGCCGGTGCTGGCTGCAGCCGTTGGCGATCCCACACTCAAGATCGTGGCGACGCGCGTTGGCTCCGGCGCGCAGCTGGGCATCCTCGTTCCGGCGGACTCGAAGCTGCGCAGCGTGGCGGAGCTCAAGGGACGCACGGTGTTTGTATCGTCGGCGCGTGGGAGCATTTCGCAATTCCAGCTCTATGGTGCGCTGGCCGAAGCGGGTCTTTCGCGCGAGGACGTGTCAGTGCGGTTTGTCTTGCCGGTCGACGCGTTCTCCGCGTTTGAATCGGGACGTATCGATGTCTGGGCGACGTTCGATCCGTACTTCGGAACCGCAGTTCAACGGGGTGCGCGGGTGCTAAGGGATGGCACTGGCATCAATAGCGGACTGGGCTTTGTGACGGCGTCTGGCACGGCAGCGGCCGATCCCCTGAAGCGCCTCGCCATTGCAGACTTGCTCCAGCGCTTGCAACGCGCGGGCGAGTGGGCCGTCGCCAATCCCGATGCGTACGCTCAGGTCTACGCGTCATTAACCCGCCTGCCACTCGATGCTGCAAAGACCATTATCGCGCGCTCAGCGCTGAAGCAACGTTTTGTTGCCGAGAACGATATTGTCGCGTTGCAGCGAGTCGCAGATAGTGCTTTCCGCGATGCCATCCTTCCAAGAAGAATAGACGTACGCGCTATCTCGGATACGCAGATCGCTAAAGCTTGATGGTGAACGGTTGACTAAGGCGATGCGTGATGCATCGCCTTAGTTGCTCCATACCGTTTCAAGTCAATCAAGCAGATCAGGTTCTGCTTCGACCAGACCTTCATACAAGCTCTCGAACGAAAACAGCGCGCCTCCCGGACGGCCGACCCTTTCATGCGTGAGCGCGGCCACGTCATGCGGAATGCGCTGAGGCGTACCGGCGGCTTCGGCAAGTAGTTGTGTGTGGCACGCGTTATCGAGTGCGAGATACCACCACGCGGCGGCTTCGACCGTCGGGCCCGCGGTGAGGATGCCGTGATTTTTCAGGATCACCGCCTTGCTCGAACCCAGCGCGTCGGCAATGCGTGCACCTTCCTTGGTGTCGAGCACCACACCCTGGAAGTCATCGAATAGTTCGTGATCCTCATAGAATGAGCAGGAGTCTTGCGTTAGCGGATCGAGCTTGCGTCCCAGCGTCGACCAGGCTTTTCCGTAGAGGGAATGCGTATGCGCAGCCGCGATAATATCTGGACGAGCTTCGTGGATGGCCGCATGAATCGCAAACGCAGCTTGATTAACCGGTCCCTTGCCAACCACGATCTCGCCAGCGCTGTTCACCAGCAGCAAGTCGGAAACCCGCATGCGGGCGAAGTGCCTGCCAAGGGGATTGACCCAGAAATGGTCGGTCCATTCAGGATCGCGTGCAGTGATATGGCCGGCCAGACCTTGATCAAAGCCGCGTTGGGCGAACAGGCGAAACGCGCCGGCAAGCCGCTCCAGACGATGCCTGCGTTCAGCCGCGGGCGTAGCCGGAGGAGGGACTTCGTCGAACCAGAATTTGCGGACGGGCGTGTCGTGCAGGGTGAGACCGGGCGCGTCGGTGAGGGTGCTCATTGTTTGATGTCCTTTGGCGATCAAGCGACGTTCTGACTCGCCCGGGTGCCCTTGTGCGGCTAGCGGCTAAGGCCAGTCCCGGCGAATGAACAGTCTCAAAGGCTAGCACCCGGGCCTGCAAAGGTTAAATATCAAATGGAGATAACCATATCGATCGGCGGGTCGGCACGCTCAAATGACACTTGATCATTTCTAGGAGCTTACGGATTCAAACGAAAATGTTCCTAGCGCCCTGCGTACCTCATCCAGCGTTTCCTGCGTGACAGTCTTCGCGCGCTGGGTGCCTTCCTTAAGCACGCTAAAGACGTATGCCGGGTCCTGGGCAAATCGTTCTCGCCGTTCCCGTATAGGAGCGATCAGTGCCTGCAGCTTATCCTCCAGCCGATGCTTGAGCGCCATGTCGCCGAGCCCTCCTGCGCGATACGCCGCCTTCAGGCGTTCAACTTCGGCGCGGTCGTCATCGAATACGTCCAGATACGTGAAAACTACGTTGCCTTCCACGGTTCCCGGATCAGATGCACGCAGATGGTTTGGATCGGTGTACATGCGCTTCACCGCTTCACGTATGACGTCGGGCGAAGAAGAAAGCGCAATCGAGTTGTTCTGCGATTTGCTCATCTTGGCTTTGCCGTCGACACCGGGAAGGCGGCCCATCGCCGGGATCAATGCTTCGGCTTCCGGCAGAACGTCGATACCCGCCTGGCGATTAATACGCCGAACGATTTCGTTGGTTTGTTCTATCAACGGCGCCTGGTCTTCTCCCACTGGAACAAAGTGAGCTTTGAACCCGGTGATATCGGCCGCTTGCGCGATGGGGTAGCAGAGAAAGCCCGCCGGAATATCGCGCCCAAAACCGCGGGATTGAATCTCTTCCTTGATCGTGGGATTGCGTTCGAGGCGCGCGACAGTGACGAAGTTCATGTACAGCAGGGTCAATTCCGCGAGGGCCGGCAAGGCTGACTGCACGGCGACGGTCGTCTTGCCCGGATCAATACCGACGGCCAGATAATCCAGCGCGACTTCCAATACATTACGGCGCACTTTGTCCGGATCATGAGCGTTGTCGGTCATGGCCTGGGTATCGGCGACGAGGAGGTATTGCGTGTGTGTTTCCTGAAGCGCGAGCCGGGTCTTTAGCGAGCCAACATAATGGCCCAGATGCAGCGGTCCGGTAGGGCGGTCACCGGTCAGGACGGTCAGACGCGGAACGGACGACGGGGCGTCGTGTGAGTCATGAAGATCGTGCATAGTCGGATTCTCTTGAAGAACTGCCGCAGGACAAGCGAACCGGGGATTTAATCCATGCCAGCCGGACTGCGGCGATCATGGTCATTAAAAAGACGTGACAATGCCGCTCCTTCAAGAGCGGCACCAGATGCGTGCAGTAGCGGGGTTGATCGCAGACATGGCATAAGAATGCCATAGAGCGGGGATGCCCGACAACGCCCGGCGTTTGAGCGCGCCGTCTCGATCGACGAGAATATCAAACCCGGTTTAAATAGTCAGGAATGCTTGGTAAATATCGGTCGATTAAAAACCGTCACGGACCGCATTTCCTACAGCGAGTCATTGTGCATGGAGTACCGAGCGGCACCTGGACGGCGGCGCAGCTCGCAGATTCCTGGCGTGCTCAGGCCGATAGAAATTCCGTCGCTCAACCCGGGGGTATTCCCCAGTTAACCGTGTTAACCCCAGGATATTGAAGCGTCGTGGGAATGTCCTTATGATCCGTAAAACGATTTAGTAAAACGTTCTACCAAATCAAAAAACCGGTCGAAAAATTAGACAGGTAACTAGACGGAGACATGAAATGCCCGGATCAGATCGTTGTTCGCCACGTCGTTCCTTATCGCGCCGACGCTTCGTGCAAACCGCTGGCGCTGCAGTTTCCACGCTCGCGTTTCCGGCGATCGGGCGCGCGGCGGCGCCTGTCCAACTGCGGTTTTCATCCACCATGACCGCCGACGAAAATTCCGCGCACTACATCTATTTCGAACGCCTTCAGGCGAACCTGAAGAAGAGCGTGGGCGACCAGATTCGCGTCGACTTTTTTCCGAACGGGCAGTTGGGCAAGGAGGCCGATGTCGTTCAGCAGGTTCGACTCGGTTCGATCGACATGATGATCACGGGCAGCTCGATCTGGGCAACCGCGCTTCAGGAACTCGCGTTGCTGGATCTCGGTTTTCTCTTCGACAGCTGGGCGCATGTAGGTAAATCGGTTGACCACGGCGTGGCCGATGTCTACAACAAGCTGATGCTGTCGCGCACCGGATGTTCAATCATCGGCTGGGGTTCGCACTTCAACGCGCGCAGCGTCTACACCAAGCCCGCGATCAAGGATCTGAGCGCGCTCAAGAACGTCAAGCTGCGTGTGCTGCCCACGCAGGCCTTCATCGAAACCTTCAAGTTGATGGGTGCCATCCCCACGCCGATTGCGTTCAACGAGGTGTACACCGCCGTGCAGACGGGCGTGGTCGAGGGTTTTGAACACGATGCAGCCAGCGTGCTTTCCAACAAGCTCAATGAAGTCGTGCAGAACAGTTGGCAGACCAATCACTTGTTCAGCCCATGCATCACGGTGATCGGCAAGCGGGGACTCTCGAAGATTCCCGATGCCATCAAGCCCCAGTTCCTGGAGGCCGCGCACGAGGCGAGCTTGTATCAGCGGCAAGAGGCTGCAACGAAGGGTGCAGATGCCCTTGGCGCCCTCAAGAAGGCCGGCATGACTTTCTATCCGATGGCCGACGCGGAGCGCAACAACGTTCGCAAGCTGATGCGTGACAGGCTGTGGGTGCCATTCACGCAAAGCAATCCGGTGACTGCACCGGTACTGGCTGCCATCGACGCCGCCCGTGCGTGACGTGCGTGATATGCCCCATTCAGCACGGGGCTTCCGGATCACGGGAACTCACGGGAACATGAGACGAGAACCGAACGATGAATGAATCACTCAGCAAGATGGCAGGCCACGAGTTGCGCATCGCGGATGGTCCGCAAGACGCAGCAGGGCCAGCGGTTGCAGGCCCGGTCATCAGCGCAAGCACGTGGGGCTTCGGCACGCTGACCACCAGCGGACAGTTGCTTGCCACGCTATGTACGTTCATAGAACGCCTGTGCGGCGTGGTGCTTGCCGTCGATGTCCTGGTGGTGTTCATCTCGGTGATCCTTCGATATTTCGTGCACCACCCCGTCGACTGGGCGGAGGAGATCGCGCGCGGTCTCATGGTGACGATGGTGTTCCTGGGCGGCGCGACGGTGCTCGCACGCCGGCAGCATGTGAATATCGATTTCTTCCGCGCGTTGCTGCCGCAACCATGGCGTGCGGCCGCACTACAGACCGGCTACTGGGTCATTGCAGGCACGGCGGGCGGCCTCGCGTATTCGGCATGGCTGCTGCTGGAAGACTCGGCGAACGTGACCACGCCGATGGGCTTGCCGCAGTGGATCAACGTGTTGCCGGTGATGCTGGGCGCCTTGCTGATGACCGCCGTGGCGGTAGCCAGTGCGATCACCGGCGCGACCCGTACCACATGGCTGACCTTGGCTGGCTGCTGCGCGGCCGCCGCCGCGCTATGGGGCTGGAGTACGGTCCTCCCGGAATACGCTGTCGCGCCGTGGGCGTTGCTGCTGGCGGGTTTTATCGGCGGCTTGGTGGTCGGCGTGCCCATCGCGTTCGTGCTGGCGTTGTCGGCGCTGCTTTATTTCATCAGCGACCCGACCTTGCCCATGATCATCTATTCGCAGCAGGTGATGGCCGGCATGGATCACTTCGTGCTCCTCGCTATTCCGTTCTTCGTGCTGGCCGGCCTGGTGATGGAAGTGAACGGCATGTCGTCGCGGCTGATCGAGTTGCTGGTGCGGATCTTCGGTCGCGTGCGTGGTTCCATGAATCTCATCGCCATTCTTGCCACCGCGTTTTTCTCCGGCGTGTCAGGTTCCAAGCTGGCTGATATTGCTGCAGTCGGGGGCATCGTCGTGCCCGCGGTCCGACGTACGCGCCAGGACCCGAACGAGACCGCCGCCGTGCTGGCGGCGTCGGGCGTGATGGCCGAAACCATTCCGCCTTGCATCAACATGATCATCATTGGCTTCGTTGCCAACATCTCGATAGGCGGCCTGTTTCTGGCGGGCATCGTGCCGGCGGTCGTGATGGCGATGGCGCTCGCCACCATGGTCGTGATCTTCGGCAGGAAGGTTGATCCGCGCACAGCCTTCGCCAGCCGCAAGCCGATTTTCCGGCTGCTCGGCGGTGCACTGGTCGCGCTCGTGATGGTCGTCATGATCGGCAAGGGCGTGACGTCTGGGATCGCAACGTCGACCGAAGTCTCCGCGTTCGCCGTGGTCTATGCGCTCCTGGTCGGCGGTCTTACGTTCCGTGAACTGACGCCGCGTGCAATCGCGAGCTTGTTCGTACGCGCTTCAGCCATGGCGGCGGGCATCCTGTTCATCATCGCCGCGGCGTCCAGCGTTGCGTTTGCACTGACCATCCTGCAGATCCCTTCCATGCTGTCGGCCGGCATGCTGGCGCTTGCGCATACCTACGGAAGCGTGGCGTTCCTGGCGGTATCGGTGCTCATCATGATTGTGTTCGGCGCGGTATTGGAGGGCGCGCCCGCGCTCATCATCTTCGGTCCTTTGCTCGTGCCGATCGCCGTGCAGGCCGGCATCAATCCGCTGCATTTCGGTACGGTCGCGGTCACCGCAATGGGGCTTGGACTGTTCTCGCCGCCCTTCGGTCTGGGCTTATGCGCGACCTGCGCAATGACCGGTACGCGGGTCGAGGACGTCTCGCGCCGCATGCTCAAATACCTGGCGCTGCTCGTGGTGATGCTGGTGTTGCTGATCCTCGTGCCGTCCATTTCGCTGTGGCTGCCGCGGCATTTCAACATGGCCTGACACGGACACACCATGGCTACGATTCATGACGTTGCAGCGCTCGCGGGGGTGTCGACGAGTTCGGTATCGAACGTGCTTAACGGACGCACCGAGAAGCTGAGTGCCGAGACGTATTCGCGCGTGGAGGAAGCCATCCGCAAGCTCGCGTTCCGGCCCAATCGCGCCGCACGCCAGTTGAAGACCGGTCATACGCCGATGCTCGGCTTGCTCGTGCCGTCGACCGCGAATCCGATGTACGGTCAACTCGCGCTGAACGTGGAAGCGGCAGCGCAGTCGCGGTTCAACTACCGGCTGCTGCTCGGCAATACGCATCGGGACAAGCAGCAGGAAGCGCGCATGTTCGAGGACCTGCTTTCGTTCGGGGTGCGTGCGGTGATCGTGGTGTCGTCGCTCAATGACGAGCGCCATCTGGACGAAGCTGTCGCGCGCGGCCTGGCCGTGGTCAGCTATGACCGCAGCGCGAACGATGGCAGCCATTCGCTTGTCGACCACGTGTCGGCCGATAATTACCAGGCAGGCTATCTTGCTGCCGACCATCTCATCGCGCATGGCCACAAGCGGCTTGCGTTCCTCGTGCCCGGCGGCAAGACGCTTAGCCGCGGCGAGAAGATCGAGGGGTTCCGCGAACGTGTGTCACGTGAAGGTCCGCGTTATAGCGCAAGCGTGGTCGAAGGCCGCGTCTCCGAAGCATTCGGTGATTCAGAACTGCCCGACCTGGGCTTCGCGATGGCAAGCCAGGTCGCCGCCATGCAACCCATGCCCACGGGACTCGTGACTGTCAACGACATGCTCGCGATCGGTTTGATGTCCGGGCTGCAGCAACTGAACTTGCGTGTCCCTGACGATGTATCCGTCGTTGGCATGGACGGCTTGTCGGTCGCAGGCTTCACCAATCCGGCGTTGACATCGGTCGCGATGCCCTTGACGGAGATGGCCGGCACCATGGTCGAACGCGCCATCGCCCGTTCGACGCAGCCTGATTTGCCGGCTGCCGATTTCCTTTTTCAACCTACGTTAATCGTGCGTCAGTCGGTTGCCAAACCGGCGCGCGCCAAAAAGGCGACCTCATCAAAATGACGAAGATCTATTTGACCCACTCGCCCGATGCGCTCAAGAACTATTACGGCGACCGGGCGCTGGCGGAATTGCGCACGCTGGGTGAGGTGAAACTCAATCCGTTTGACCGGCCGTTGTCACTCGACGAATTTATTCGCGAAGCACAAGGGCAGGACATTGTGGTCGCGAGTCGCGATTCGGCTGCGCCCGCTGCGCTATTCGACCAGCTATCCGAACTAATTGCGTTCTGCCGCGTGGCGGTGGATATCCGCAATATCGATGTAGGCGCCGCGAGCCGTCAAGGTGTGCTCGTGACGCGAGCAACGCCGGGCTTCGATACATCGGTCGCGGAGTGGGTCCTGGGCGTGATGATCGACCTGAGCCGGGGCATTAGCGCGGCCGCCGCGGCGTACTGGCAGCATCGCGCACCTGTTATTGCAATGGGGCGCGAGTTGCGTGGCGCGGCGCTGGGCATTGTCGGCTATGGCTTTATTGGGCGGCGGCTGGCGGAGCTTGGCATGGCGCTCGGCATGCGGGTAGTTGTGACTGATCCTTTGGCAACGATCACGCAGCCGGGAATTGAACAGGCTTCATTTGACGATGTGTTGAAGCGCGGCGACTACGTTGTCTGCCTTGCGCCTGCCACACCGGAGACGGCGGACTTGTTCAGTACCGCAGCGTTCGCGCGGATGCGGCCCGAAGCATTTTTCATCAACGCTTCGCGCGGCGAACTTGTCGACGACACTGCGCTGCTTCATGCGCTCGATGCCGGCTTGATCGCCGGCGCAGCGGTCGATGTGGGCCGTGCCGCCGACCAGATGCCGAGCGCGGCGCTCGCAGCGCACCAGAAACTTATCGCGAGTCCGCACGTGGGTGGGCTCACGCCGCCAGCCATCGAGCATCAGGCGATGGATACGGTGCGCCAGGTTCGCGCGCTGCTCGATGGTGTCATGCCGGAGCACGCGGTCAACGCGGAATGCGCTGCGCGACTCACGCGTTTGCCGGGGTTTTCCGACGCTTTGCAAGGAGATCAATCTTGAACGACGCTTCGTTGAATTTGCATGAAGGCGCGTGCGATTGCCACGTTCATATCTATGAACTCGATCGTTATCCGCTTGCCGGCACCGCGACTTTTGGGCCACCGCAGGCGTCGTGGAGTGACTACACGGCGGTGCAACGCCAACTGGGTCTCACACGCGCGATCCTCGTGCAGCCGACGGGTTACGGTTTTGACAACCGCTGCTTGCTGGATGCATTAGAACAGTCCGGCGGAACGGCTCGCGGCGTTGTAGTGATCAAGCCCGACACGTCTGTCAGCGAGCTGCAGGCCATGCACGACGCAGGGGTGCGAGGCGTTCGCTTCATGATGATTCCCGGGAGTGGCGGCCTGCTCGGATGGGGCGATCTGGAAGTCGTTGCAAGCCGTATCGCGGAGTTTGGCTGGGTGATCAACCTTCAACTCGATGGCCGCGATTTCGCGCAGTATGAAGCGCGTCTGCGCGCGCTGCCTTGCTTGCTGACGATCGATCATATCGGCAAGTTTCTCGAGCCGGTGGCAACAGACCACCCTGGTTTTCGAAGCCTGCTTGCGCTGCTCGATGCGGGCCGGACCTGGGTGAAGGTATCTGCGCCGTATGAAACCTCGAAGCTTGGACCGCCTCATTACGATGACGTCAGCAAGCTCGCCAGCGCCCTGACGGCCTCACACCCGGAGCGTTGCTTGTGGGCGAGCAACTGGCCGCATCCAGGGCGCAAGCCCGTGCCGAACGATCAAGAGATGCTTGCGCTGCTCTCATACTGGGCACCCGACCGCGCCGTGCGCCGGAAGATCCTGGTCGACAATCCGGGGCGCTTGTACGGGTTCGATAAATGAGTTGCCGCGTGTTGACCTCAAGCCGCAATATTGCTTCGCTACTGCGATTTCTTTTCGATGCGCATGGCGCGCGGCGAGTCGGTCATCACTGCGTCAATACCCAGAGCGGCAGCGGTTGCATAAGCATCGGCTGAATCAACACCGAATGCGACGATCTTCACATCGCCGTTTGTCTTGAAGCATTCGACTGCAGCGGGCGTCCACCACTTCGCATCTACTTTCGACACGCCGGTCCCTAATGTGAAGCGCTCGATCACTTCAACTTGACGATGCAACTCGATTCCCACCCAGCTTCCGGCGGGCGGCGGGTTGTCGCACGTACCACCCAGCGATAGATCCACCAGACGATTGCGAGTTGCATCGCGTGTCTCGAACACCTGCGCCCCGCGGTGCGCCTTCATTAACTGGATTGCTTCAGCATCGGTGGAGTACAAACGCACGCGCGACCACGCATTTGCGTTATCCAATACCTTCGCGACCGCGTCGACCAGGGGTGCTACGGGCGTTTGCTTCATGTCGAGCATGATTGGTACATTCTGCGGCACCGCATCCAGTGCCTCACGCAACGTAGGAATGGGCAGAGGATTGTCGCGATACGGATAGCTGAGTTGTCCCGATACATCCAAGCGGCTGAATGAATAACCCGCGTTAAGCTTGCGAAGGTCGCTAAGCGTGATCTCGTCCAGACGACCTTTTCCATCGGTCAGCGAGCCGAGGTCCGCCGGGCGATAGAGAACGGGAACGCCATCCTTCGTTACCTGCACAGTCATCCATAACGCGTCGGCGCCATTCTCAAGAGCGATGCTGAACGCTTGCAGCGTGTTCTCCGGCGTGTCCCCAGTGCCGCCCCGATGCGCGATGATAAGCGCGCCGCAAGCGCGGGCGTTAATGAGAGCGCGGAGATGATCGCGAGTGCAAGCATAGCGACGCGCATACATGACGGCCATGAAATTTGGTTGAACCGGACGGCAATTTTTTCCGTCAGCCTAGAGTCACCATGGGTCGTTCGTGTCATTAATTTGTCATCCGCAGTACGTGGAAAACGACTCTATAACCGGCTTGAATCGGCTGTATTGAGGGGACGCAAGAACCCGCTCATCGATCACGCTATTCGATTGCCGCGAAGCTTGGGTGAGGCGCACTATAGAGAAATCGTTGGTGCGGGTAGCATGATGAACCGCTTGATTTTGCCACTGACCGGATGACTCATACCATGACCGCACGAACCGACGCTCCCGCAGCATTCCCATCATCGGTGGTTACGTTGCAGAGCAAATACGACTTCGAGGCGACCGTTGCCCGGCTCAAGGCAGCGCTGGCCGCGCATGGCGTAACGCTCTTCGCCGATATCGACCAGAGCGCCGCCGCTGCCAAGGCCGGTACCAGCTTAAGACCGACGCGGCTCCTTTTATTCGGTAACCCGAAGGCGGGCACGCCGGTCATGGAGGCCAACCCGCACGCAGCGCTTGAGCTACCGCTAAAGGCCGTAGTGTGGGAAGACGCCGGGAGCGGGGTATGGGTGGACTATCAGGACGTGACAACAACGCTTGAGTTGGACTATAAGGTCGACGCGAATCATATCGCTCCGCTCAAGCAGATGCCGAAGTTGCTAAGCGGAGCGTTGGCTTAGCCACTTGCAAAGTGACACTAACGGGCATTAAGAAAATGGCGTCTGTCTTGCCGGTGCAGGGACGGGTTTTTGACTAGCGCGGTAATATCGCGGCTCGAATTCGAATCTCCTAACACTCGACCCATGACGATGTCACTCGCTCAAGACCCCGGCTCTGCACCCTGCTGACGGACAGTCACCTTCGGATCGTCGGTACGCCGTTGCTCGATCCGGGCATCCAGCCTGCTGATGCCGCACGATGGTTGTACGAAGACGCGCCATTCTGCGTGGTCGCGCATAACACGGACGCTGACCCGCGGTTTGTCTACGCAAACCGCGCGGCTCAGCACTGTTTCGAATACACGTGGGACGAAATGACGGCGCTGCGCTCCCGGTTATCGGCGGAACATCCTAACCGCGAGGAACGCGATGGATTGCTGGAATCCGTGCGAACCAAAGGCTATGCAAGCGGATACCGCGGCCTTCGCATAGCCAAGTCGGGCAGGCGCTTCTGGATCGAGAATGTGACGGTGTGGAACCTGGTCAATCGTGAGGGAGTCTATTGCGGACAGGCCGCTACGTATCGCCAATGGAAAGACGTTTAGGCGATATAAATTGCAGACGTCAGCCTTGTGTTCTCCGCTTGCCCGATCTTTGACCGAGAGCACGCACACATGATGCAAGCCATGCGATGCCGCTGCCAATAATCGCAACGACCGCATCGCTTCGCCCGGGCACGTGGACAAGCCCGTTGACCGAGGCAAAACCGACCGCTTCGATTTCCACGAACGTGTCGCAAGGCAGCACGTGGCATTCCCCTTCCTCTATCTTGACCACCACGGGGGTCGTCACGTCTAAAAGCCAATCGAGAGCAGGATCACGGTAGGTCAACCGGAGCATGCCATCGATGGCAATGATCCGCGTTCCCGCGTGCTGATGCCGGGCGCTCCGTTGTCCGGGGTAGAAACATTGCCTGATCGATTGCATGAGGGTCACCTTCCAAGTTTCTCAGGATTTTCGCCAAGCCCATTGTGAAAAGGCTTAAGCACGTCTCAAGCTTAGTGATGTGCTTCGCTTAGCGACAGATTCAGCGCGGTACAATCTGTTGCGTAACAGATCCGCTAAACGCTATCTGTATCCGTCCAATTTCCTGTTCTCTGTATCTGGCGCGAGCGCCGGGTTAGCCGCAGCATCTGCACAATGACCCTCTCCATTGAACCGACGCCGCGCGACTTGCCCATGGCCGGGGAGCCGCTGTATGAGCGTCTTGCCGAGCACTACCGCCGGGTGATCGCCGCGGGGACGCTCGCGCCGGGTGATCGCATGCCCTCTGTCCGGGCATTGATGCAGCGGCATCAGGTCAGTCTGTCGACAGCGCTGCAAGTCTTCAGGCAACTCGAAGATGCAGGCTGGCTGCAAGCCAAGCCACGCTCCGGATATTTCGTTCGCCGGCGGACGGCGCCGCTGTTACCCAGTGTTGGTGAGCCGGACAATCCATCGGTACCAATGGAAGCGCAATTCGTCGGTTTGCACGAATCCATTTCGAAAGTGATCGCGCAAGCGCAACGGTTTCCCGACGCGCTGAACTTGGCCGGAGCGACGGCCGCTGCATTGCTTTATCCGACCGCCCGGCTGCAAGCGCTGACGATAAAGATTCTGCGGCATCAGCCGACATTGCTCACGGAAGCCGCAGGAGACGCTGCGGGAGCCGCGCTTCGGCAAGCCATTGCAAAGCGGGCTCTTTCAGCGGGAATGACGCTTTCGCCCGATGAGGTGATTGCTACGACGGGTGGCGTGGAAGCGGTGAACCTGGCGCTGCGCGCGGTGACTCAGGCAGGCGACACTGTCGCGATTGAATCCCCGGCGTTCTTTGGTTTATTGCAGATTATCGAGAGCCTGGGTTTGCGCGCGCTCGAGATTTCGACCAGTCCGACAACCGGGATGTCGCTCGAAGCACTGGAAATGGCGATGCACGCCTATGGGAACATCAAGGCCGTGGTGGTCGTACCTCATCTGCAAAATCCACTGGGCAGTGTGATGCCTAATGAACGAAAGGCCGGGCTTGTCCGGCTTTGCGCGCGGCATAAGGTGGCGGTGATCGAGGACGAGCCTTATCGGGAATTGCTTGATGACGCTGCGCAAAACAAGCCTCTGAAGGCATGGGACCGTGACGGCGGCGTGATTCATTGCGCGTCGTTGAATAAAGTCCTGGCGCCGGGTTTGAGGTTAGGGTGGATGTCGTCAGGGCGATGGCACGCACGCGTCAAGATGCTCAAGTATGCGCAGAGCCGGAACAACGAAAGCTTGTCTCAACTCGTTGCCGCGGAATTCATCGGATCGGGTGCGTACGACCGGCATTTGTTCCAGTTAAGGGAGCGATTGCGGACGCAGCGGGAAGCGACCGCCAATGCTATTGCTCGTTATTTTCCAACCGGTACTCGCCTTAGCGTGCCGGTTGGCGGTATCGTGCTTTGGGTAGAACTGCCGGCCGGTACGGATTCGGGCCGGCTGTTTGAAGAGGCGTTGACGCGCGGCATTCGCATTGCGCCCGGGACCATATTCTCCAATTCCCGGCGCTTCGCTTCCTTCATTCGGTTGAGCTGTCCGCAGCCATTCGATCAAACCCTTGACGATGCATTGCAACGCCTAGGGAAGCTGGCTAGCGAAATTGGTTAAGGGCAATAGCGAATTGTGTTGACTTGCGATTTAGCGGCTGCCTAAAATTCGCTCATTATGATTAATCGGGCTAATGCTTTGGACTCGTGTAGTCGTCATCCCCTGGATTGTTTAGCTGCCTGACCAGCAAGACCCCGCGCTTGAATTCCTAGCCGCCGTCTTGCCAGCAGGCAGATGGTGCGCGTCGCAGTACTTTTTCCGTGCATCTCTTATCTTCTATCAGCGCCAATCAGTCGCGGCCGTTGTCCGCACTTGAACGGAGCGTTGCGGCGAGTCAATACTCGTGGCAACTTCGCTTGGCACTTGTGCCTTCCAAGGAAATGGCGCGGGCATGGATCGACATGTGCTCGCCGGATGCATATCACGCAGTGTCCTAAGCACGAAAAGCAGCCGTGGCGACGGACAATGGCAGTGACCGCTCAAGCCCCCGCAAACGGAGTAGTTTGCTCGCTGTCATCGGACTGTCACACGCAGACAATACGGTGAGCCGCGCCGGCATGGCGACGGCACGGCCATCGAGAGTGCTTGAGCGGTATTCGTCAGGCAATGTGCACGAACAATACAAATCAAAGAATCGCTTCATGATCTACGAGTACATTCTCCCTCTGATAGTGGCTTTGTCGTGCGGCATCGGCATCGGCCTGGAGAGACAGATGCGGCAGCGAACGGCGGGCTTGCGCACCATTACTTTGGTGACCAGTGGCGCCTGCCTGTTTGTGATCCTTGGCACCTTGACTGGGGACGGGACCGCGACCGTGACGCAAATGGCGGCATACGTGGTGTCCGGCGTGGGCTTCCTGGGTGGCGGCGTCATCATGCGCGAGCAGGGAGCAATCCAGGGAATCAATACGGCGGCCACCTTGTGGTGCTCGGCGGCCGTTGGCGTTCTTTGCGGGTCGACACACTATGGACCCGCCATCGCGGGAACCGTGGTTATCCTGTTCACCAACACCGTGCTGCGTGAGATCGGGCGCGCAATCAATACTGCTCCGGTGGCTTCCGCCGACCTCGTGCGCAAATACGTGCTGACGGTCGTCTGCCGCGCGGAGGATGAAGTGGATATCCGCGCGTTGATCACCAACTCGATGGTGTCTGCGCCGCTCTCGTTCCAGGGACTCAGCAGCACGGATGTCGACGACGGTTCGCAGCGAGTGGAAGTGATCGCAACGCTCGAAACGCATCCGAAATATCAATCGAAGGTTGAAGCCGTTGCGAGCCGGCTTAGCATGGACAAGGGCGTATCGAGCGTTAGCTGGGCCGCGCTCGATACCGTGCCTGAGCCTGACTGATGATGCCCGCGTAGGGCATGGCATGCGTTTTGAAAGAATGCATCGGTAGTATCCGGGACAGCGATGTCTGACGCACGCATCAAGTATCGCTTCACCCATTGTAAGGTCGCAGATGAGTACTTATGTGTTGTTGGGTTGCGGATTCGGGATTGGATTGGCCATTGCCATCTGGGGAATCTTCGACGCACGGAAGCATTCCCGGCACGAATCGCTAGAGCATGATGACCACGCCCATTCAAGGGGCGATGAACGCAGGCAGTAAGCCCCAACTCACGCGGCGCAAGCGCTCATCCTGACGCAAGCCCTTGCCGATTCCGCAGAGAATCCGCTATACGACCAGAAAATCCTGACCGTCGGAATATTAATTTTCAAAAAAATATCCGTAGGTGTCCGTATGACGGCCAAGCGGTCCGATCAGGGCGAGCAGGATCGCAAGCACAATGAAGGTATAGGACACGTGCTAGAAAGCGGCGACTCTGACACGTGCAACCAGTGTGATGACCCGGTCTTTACCCGGCACTGACGGCAAGATTACAAAGTCGTTTTCTTCGAATCTCGGGGTGCTCATTATGGCGATCTTGTCATCTGGGCGTCAGCTTAGAGTCAGTGCAGGCCGCGCAGAATGAAGTTGCTTACCGTCCCTTACCGGGCGATGAAGCATGCGCTTCATTCATCGAGAGTGAAGCCACTTTTCAAAGAGGCTACCCATCATGAAAACACTGATCTGCACGACACTTGCCCTGGTCCTGGCTGCTCCCGCCATCTCGTTCGCCCAAACCACGGACCAGCCCGTGACGCGTGCCCAGGTGCGCGCCGATCTCATCCAGCTCGAGAACGCGGGATGGCGCCCGAACTCGCAGGACGCTTACTATCCGAGCGATATTCAGGCCGCTGAAGCGCGCGTGCATTCAGGAGACGCCGCTACTGGCTACGGCGGAGCCACGGAGAACGGAACGACGATGTCGCAGCCATCAACGAGCGGAGCAGTGGTCAAGGGACAGTGATTCGGGCTTTGGAGTACATGGGTAGTTTGAATAGCCGTGGTGTCTGTCAGCAACAAGCGTGAGCAACGAAGTTTCCGGCTCGGCAACTGGATTGCTGAGGGTCGCTAAGCGGGTATCCCCGCGCATCAAAAAGTTGCGGCCACTGAAAGACGCAACGGTGCGGGTATCAGCATCGAACGTGGAATTGAGCAGCTAAGCACCGGACTAACCAACGTCCGGCACTTAGCTGCTGCCTGAGCTAGGGGCTAAGTCAGCCTGGCAATTTGTCAGACGCGTTGGCCTTCCTCACAGTCCTTGCCATTGGCCTCGGCTTGCGCTGCGCGCACGCGCGCCGGCAGGAAAGGATGAATCAGCAGTTGGTAAGCGCCGCCGCCAATCACGCCGCCTATCAACGGAGCGACCACCGGAATCCACCAGTAGTTGTCCGGCGAAGGCAGCGCGGACGAACCCCAGCCTGCAAAGTAGGCAAACAGACGCGGGCCAAGATCGCGGGCGGGATTCATTGCCCATGCTTCCAGATAGCCCATCGACGATCCAAGGATTGCCACCAGGAATCCGATCATGAGCGCGCCCGCATTTGCCTGCGGCGCCATCTCGTTGAACTGCTCCGTGATCGCGAAAATCCCGAACAAAAGAAACGCCGTCAGGATGACTTCATCGGAGAACGCGTGCATGGGGGTAATGGCCAGGCCCGGATGCGTGAAGAACACGCCCGCCGCGCCGCCGTCCGCCCGTGACAAATGATGAACCAGATTGTAATGGTCGATCACCGGCCCGAACAGCGCATAAACAATGACCGCGCCCAGAATGCCGCCAACGAGTTGCGCCACCCAGTAGGGCAAGACTTTTTTCCACGAGAAACCGCGAAATAACGCGAGCGCCAGTGTCACCGCAGGATTGGCATGGGTGCCGGAAATAGAGCCGGTCACATAGATGGCCAGCGTCACCGCCAGGCCCCACGACATGCAGACACCCCAATAGGCATTCACATACGGGCTGGGATCGTACAGCACGTACATGCACGCCACTGAGTCCCCGAACGCGATGATGATGAGGACGGCGATAGCTTCGGATATAAGTTCGCCGACAAATTGCCTGCCTGTCGGTTTAGCGATAGTTGATGACATGAGGAGGATTCCTAAAGGATGAATTGCGAGGCAGTAAACACGTTTGGAAGGACGCGACGGGGACTCACGTTGAACGCAGGTTCAACGTGAGTTCACCCTTCTTTCAGGTGGCGTCGGCCCAGGTCTTGGCGGCATTTACCGCGCGTTGCCAGCCGTGCATCTGTCGCTTGACCTCGTCAGCCGCAACATCCGGCGAGAAGCGGCGGTCCAGCTTCCATTGGCTTTGCAGTTCATTCACGTCCTTCCAGTAACCGACTGCCAGCCCGGCCAGATACGCCGCGCCTAATGCAGTGGTTTCGCTGATCTGCGGACGAACTACGTCCACGCCCAGCATGTCGGCCTGGAATTGCATCAACAGGTTATTGGCGACCGCTCCGCCGTCCACGCGCAACTCGCCAATCCGGATGCCGGAGTCGGCTTCCATGGCCTTCAATACATCGATTGATTGAAACGCAATGCTTTCGAGCGCCGCCCGTGCAATGTGGCCGGAGGTCGTACCGCGTGTCACGCCGAACAGCGTGCCCCGTGCGCGCGCATTCCAGTGCGGTGCGCCCAGGCCGGCGAAGGCGGGCACCATATAAACGCCATCGCTATGCGGCACGCTGCGCGCGAGCGCTTCGATTTCATTGGCACTCTTGATGATGCCAAGACCGTCGCGTACCCATTGCACGACTGCACCACCAATAAAGATGCTCCCTTCCAGCGCATAGTTGACCTGGTCGCCGATCTGCCATGCAATGGTGGTGACCAGGTTGTTGCTTGATTCGATCGGCTTGTCGCCTGTGTTCATCACGAGGAAACAGCCCGTGCCGTAGGTGTTTTTCACCATCCCGGACTCGGTGCACATCTGGCCGAAGAGGGCGGCGTGCTGGTCGCCTGCAATGCCGGCAATCGGGATCTTGGAGGCAAAGACCGTGGTCTTGGTCGGGCCGTACACGTCCGACGAGGCACGCACTTCGGGCAGCATGCTGCGCGGAATATCGAGGGCGTCGAGGAGTTCGTCGTCCCACTTGAGCGTGTGGATATTGAAGAGCATGGTGCGCGACGCGTTGGTGACGTCGGTGATATGCAAGCCGTGTTTCGTGAAGTTCCACACGAGCCAGCTATCGACCGTACCGAAGGCAAGGCGTCCCTGTTTCGCTTTCTCGCGCGCGCCTTCCACGTTGTCGAGGATCCAGCGGATCTTGGTTGCGGAGAAGTAGGAATCAATAGGCAAGCCCGTCTTGGCACGGACTTTTTCTTCCAGTCCCTGCGCCTTCAACTGGTCGCAGAAGTCGGCGGTGCGTCGGTCTTGCCAGACAATGGCGTTATAGATCGGCTGCCCGGTTTCGCGATCCCAGACGATGGTGGTTTCGCGCTGGTTGGTAATGCCGATAGCGGCAATCGATGCACCGTTCAGGCCCGCGCGGGTGACGGCTTCAGCGGCTACGCCCGCCTGGGTCGACCAGATTTCCTGTGGATCGTGCTCGACCCAGCCCGGTTGCGGATAGATCTGGCCAAACTCTTTCTGGGCTACCGACACTACGTTGCCCTGGCGATCGAACACCATGGCGCGTGAACTTGTCGTGCCCTGATCGAGCGCGAGAATGTATTGCTCCTGCATTGTCTTCTCCACTGGTTTTTAGATGGATCGCCGCTTTGTGCATGATGCCTCGCGACGTTGCTGACTCTTGTTTTGACTGCGGTTCCGTGAGGCAGGCGCTTCTACGAATATTACGTTTTGATTGCGGCGTTAGTTAGGCCAACCACTTCATGCGGTTGGAGTAAGACCTGCCAAGGGGCGGAATGAAGGCCTTGGAGCCCGATTAGTGCGAGCCGCCGGTGATCGCTCCGATCCGCAACTCCAGCTGAGGGAAAACAAATCCACTTTGTTCGAAAAAGAACACCGCCGAAGTCACATCCCGCGATATCACACATGTTGTTTGCTGATCAATACATAGATTCAGCGCTGCCAGATCGATCGTTCCGCCCTAGCTCACTTCAATTTCCAACATCAATTAAGAAAATCTATCGAACCGATAATGTTCGAATTCGAATGCTAGTGAACAAATTCGAAAATGTAAAGGCTCATTTGTGTCGGATGGAAGAGAGGCAGCCGGCGCATCCGGTTTAGTAGAAAACCTCGAAACGGCGTCGTTAGAAATCTTTTGAAAGTTCGAAAGAGAACGGACATAGCTGGCAATCGCGCCCGCAATGAGGGTGACGCTGTAAGCGGAGGTTTGCATCTGGCGACGGCGCCGATTTCATGGACGCTGAAGCGGCGCGGCGGCGTTCACGCCTGCCACTCAATCAAGATTGTTTGTTCGGGGCAGCTAAAGATATTGGCAATCCGACAATAATTTACGGGTGCAGGTAGAGTGAAACACCGCGACCAAAACGTCGCGGCTGATGCAACGTCGAAAAAAATAGAGGCCAACCATGCGGGTCACCAAGCTTATTCGGATCGTCAGCGTAGTTGCGCTCGCGCCTTGCGGATTGTTGTCGACACTTGCACATGGAAGCGCGGTAGAAGAACAACTCAATTGCAAATCGACGGGCCATGTGTTTATCAGCGCGCTGATGAACAGTGGCGAAATACAGTCCAAGCCAATGCATGTCGAGAAGAATTCAATCAACGCATTCAGGCCGGCCCATGGCGTGAAGCTCACGGCGTTCGAATTCCCGGTCTTTGTCGTGCTCGGCTATGAGAAGGATGATCCGCTCTTCAAGCCGGGCAAGGGAGATCCCGTTGGGGACTGGGCTTACGGCGTCGTGGTGACAGGCGGTTCAGACGACGTCAAGGATCGCCTGCATCAAATGGGCAGCGACGCTATTGTTCACGAAGTCACGCCGGTGATGACCGCGATTCTTTGCAAGGCACATTGAAGAGGAAGGTGCGTGGATATACCACGCACGCATCTGCTCTCAATTCCGCATTCTCTGTTTACTCTGCCGCCGCTGGCAACCTCGCATTTTCGGCGCGCAGCGTGAGACGGGCAATGACAAACGCCACCAGCGCGGAGAGCGCGATTCCGACGACCATCGGCTTTGGCGCGCCATCGGCGAATAAACCGGATACGGCCATCACCGCCGCGCCAACGACAAACTGCAATGCACCCATCAGTGCCGAAGCCGTACCCGCAATTGCGCCATGATTTTCAAGCGATAACACCGCGGAAGTCGGCAAGACCAGTCCCAGGAAACCATATCCGATAAACAGGAAAACCATCATCAGCGCGAGGCTGTCGGCGCCTGCCAGGAACAGCACCGCTACGATGCTCATCGAAATCGCGAAGCCCGTAACGGCAACGCGAATGACGCGCGGCATGCCGTATCGGGCAGTGAGCCGCGCAGTCAACTGGCTGAAGCCGAAAAACGCCGCCGCGTTGAGCGCGAAGCACAAGCTGAACATGGTGGGCGACAAGCCGTAATGGTTGATGATGACGAACGATGCGCTCGCCAGGTAGATGAAAAAGGACGAGACGCCGAACGCACCAACAAACGTGAGTCCAAGAAACGTCGGATCACTAAGCAATTTTCGATACCCCGCGAATGCCGTTGCCCACGAGCTGCCGGCGCGATGATGAATCTCCCGGGTCTCCTTCAACTGCGTAGCCGCAAGCACGAGGGCGAGTCCGCCGGCCACCGTCAGCGCCCAGAAGACCCCGCGCCAGCCGAACGCCGCAATGATGAAACTGCCGGTCAGCGGCGCGAGTAGCGGAGAGACGCTCACAACAAGCATAAGCAGCGACATGAGCCGGGTGGCATCGTGACCGGTGTACAGGTCACGGACAATCGCGCGCGGAACAACCATGCCGGCACACGCGCCCAACGCCTGGAGCACGCGAAAACCAATCAGCACGTGGACGTCTGGTGCAAACGCGCAGCCCACGCTGCCGACGGTAAAGATCGCGAGGCCGACATAGATCGGCATCTTGCGGCCGAAGATATCCGAGAGCGGTCCGTACACGAGCTGACAGACGCCGAGCGTGATGAAAAATACCATCAGGCTCATCTGCACTTCGGCCGGAGTGGCGTGCAGCGCTCCCCCGATTGAAGGCAGGGCGGGCAGGTACATGTCGATGGCAAACGGGCCTACAGCGGTAATGAGGCCCAGCACAATGGCAAGTTGAAGAAAGCGTCGTGTCATTATTTATCGGTAAGGAAGAATGGCGGCATGGTACTCGATGTCATGCCGCTCAAGTGCTCGAGTCAGGTGCCCGGCTCAAGCGCGCTTGGCGGCGTATTCCAGTTTCGGATACCAGTCCCTGCCGCGGCCGCCGGGCGTCAGGTCGAGCATGAGCCACAGCGGCATGGGGTCGGGCGCACCACGCGGGTCCTGCCCCGGGTCGGCCGTTTGCGGTCCCATCTCGTCGCCCCAGAAGTGGCGCACAGTACCACCTGAACGCGTGAAAACGTTAAACGCAGGATTGTCGCCGGCATCCGGATCTTCGTTAGCGTAATCGCAATTGAAGCTATTGCCACCCGACGAATAAAGCCGCAGGTGACGCCAGCCGCGCTCTTTCTTGAATGCTATCAGGCGTTCGATTGGCCCGCGGGCGATCACCGCAAAAGCGACGCGCTGCAAGATATCGGCCATCTCTCCGTCAAGGGCGCCAAGCAATGACGTGCACATCGGGCAAGGCCGTTCGCGCTTGGGACCGAACATCCAGTTATAGGTGATCAGGGTGTCATGATCGCCGAATAGCTGGGAGATCGTGGCCGGACCATGCTCGCCCTCGAAGCGGTAATCCTGTGGCACCTCACCGCCGGCTGGCAATGCCCGGCGCAGGGCAGCCACACGCTCGATGTGTCGGCGTAACTCGATCTCCTCTGCCAGGAGCGCGTCGCGTGCGGTGCGGTACTGCGTACTTTCGCCCGGGAACCGGCGCGTTGATTGAGCCAGTGCCGCGACCGGCTGCAACGTCTGTTCAGAGCCATTTACGGAAGACATGAATGCTCTCCTCGTGGTTGAGGGGGAATTGACTGGAACGATCGGAAATGGGGGCACGATGCGGCGCGTCCAAAGGCGCATTTGCCGGATTACGGCCCTATACGCATGACGAACGACGCCTTGAGAATTCGACATCGCCCGCTTCATTTCTTTCGATATTTACCCGGATGCACGCAGCGACGCGAGGCTGTTACATCGGGCAAGAGAGTCGGGTGGCGCAGAGGCGGATACAGCGGCTAAAGCCAAACGAAGTTAAATAAGCGCGCGGGTTCGCGGCCCCGGCATCAAGCGGACGCGAACTCTGCATCTGCCGCTCATGATGTGCACTATAGTGAAAGCCACGCTGGCGCGCTCAGGTCACCAAAAGACCATGCGCCGGCGCAGGGGACGACTGGAAGGCTCTAACCATGCGTAACTTGCCTTCGGGTCGCGTTCAATAAACATGGCGCTTAGCGCCATCGTCAAGAACAACAAGGAGCGAGATTTAATGTTTGAGGCACATCCACTATCCTGCCCATGCTGCGGCGACCCAGCCACTCGCGTGCTGACCCGCCGCCGTTTCCTGGCCTTTGCAGCCGAGGGCGCCGCGGCACTCGCCTTGCTACCGCACTCCGCCTATGCCGACACCGATCCAACTCGAATCATTGCCTACGACTCGGTCCCCAACCCAGTGCATTTGCCGCGCGATACCTATTTCGGCGAATGTTCTGGCATCGCGCTGAACTCCAAGGGCCATATCTTCGTGCTGTCACGGGGCAATACCAATGGACCCGCGTACGCTGCCGCGGCAGCTCAACTTCTCGAGTTCGCACCCGACGGCCGGTTTGTCCGCGAGATTGGCCGCAATCTATACGCATGGTCTTTCGCGCATATGGTCAAGGTGGATCGCCAGGACAATATCTGGGTGACGGACAAGGGCTCGGACATGGTCATCAAGTTCACGCCTGACGGTCGCGTCGCAATGGTCTTCGGCCGCAAGCAAGAGGCGGCAGACGAGGAGACCGGTCCGCTCAAGCACCCGAATCCGCCGCTTCCCGCCGAGCCGGGCCGTTTCCGCCAGGTAACCGATGTGGCCTGGGACGCTGCCGGTAACAGCTATATCAGCGACGGTTATATCAACTCGCGAGTGGCAAAAGTCGACAAGGACGGTAACTGGCTTAAGTCCTGGGGTGAGCGCGGCACCGGCCCCGGGCAGTTCCACACGCCGCATAGTATTGCGCTTGACGCCAAGGGGCTTGTCTATGTAGCGGACCGGAGTAACCGGCGCATCCAGGTGTTCGATGGCGAAGGCAATTTTCAGCGCCAGTTCACTATCGACGTGCCGGTGTCTCCCGGTGCGCGACCGGCGATTGGTTATGCGCCCGATGAGGCCGCCATAGCCGCTGGTACATTCGCACCCGGCTCGCCGTGGGCCATCTGCATTTCGCCGGGGCCTAACCAGGTGCTGTACAGCTCAGACGCCTTTCCGGGGCGCATTTATAAACTGTCGCTCGAGGGTGAGGTGCTGGGAGTACTCGGCGAGTCCGGCAAGCAGCTCAAGCAGTTCGGCTGGATTCACCAGATGGCTTGTCCGTCGGAGAACGTGCTGTATGTTGCCGAATTGCTGAATTGGCGCGTACAGAAGCTGGTGCTGCATGCGTGACGTTGATTGAATCATTGCAGTGGCGGGCTGACGCTCGCCACTTGATTGATGACTGCGATCGTGCGTTAGCAATTGCAGGGCGACGTTGATCTGATTCTAAAGGCGCCTCTAGCGTCTTTAGACAATTGCTAGCCCTGGCGATATCCACTATATAAATCCTGGATAGTCCTTGAGATGCGTTATGCGAAGCGGGTCAAAGACGATGCTCCGAATGCGCTTGCCTGGACCTAGGGGTTGCCCCGCATAGTCGACGCCGATGTCCCGCTACTAGTATCGCCGCCGCAGACACGTGGCGTGTATAAACTGACAGAATCGCACGCCCGATGACGACCTAACAAAAATATAAGGAAGAGACATGAGCAGGAGTCCGTCAGTCGACGTCCAGACTTTCATTAATGAACACCCGTTCGGCGGGTTTCAGTGGTTGATCTTCGCCATGTGCTTTGTCATCGTCCTGCTGGACGGATTTGACACAGCCGCTATCGGCTTCATTGCTCCTTCGCTGATCACCGAGTGGAATATCAGCCGGCCCGCGCTTGCGCCGGTCTTGAGCGCCGCATTGTTCGGCCTCGCGTTCGGTGCACTCCTCGCCGGTCCACTTTCCGATCGCCTGGGACGGCGTGTGCTTCTGATTGCATCGGTCGTGATCTTCGGCGTCGCGTGCCTCGCTTCCGCTTTCTCCGGCGACCTGACGCACTTGACGATCCTGCGCTTCATCACGGGACTCGGACTGGGCGCAGCCATGCCGAACGCAGTGACGATCATGAGCGAGTTCTGCCCGGATCGCCGACGTGCAACGCTGATCAACCTGATGTTCTGCGGCTTCCCGCTGGGTGCTGCATTCGGCGGCTTCCTCGCGGCGTGGATGATTCCCGCTTTTGGATGGCGCAGCGTTTTGCTGCTCGGCGGTGCGACTCCGCTTTTGCTGGCGGTCCTGCTGCTTATTGCCCTCCCGGAGTCGGTGCGTTACCGGGTTGCCCATGCACATTCCGTTGAAAGGGTTCGGGCTACGCTTAGCCGCATTGGTCGCAGCGCCGCTGACGCCGCCTCATTCGTCATGACGGAACAGGCTCAACCCGTGCCTGGGAAAAGCGGTATCCGCCTGGTGCTGTCGCGGGAATATATCGTCGGGTCGGTGATGCTTTGGCTGACCTATTTCATGGGGTTGGTGATCTTCTATGCATCGATCAACTGGATGCCGATCCTGCTAAAAGAAACAGGTTTGAGCCCGCAGCGCGCGACGTTGATTTCCGCGCTGTTCCCGCTTGGCGGCATGGGCGCCGTACTATGTGGAGTCCTGATGGACCGGTTCAATCCGAACCGGATTATCGCCGCATGCTATGCGTTGACCGCTGTCACCGTGTATTGCATTGGGCACTCAGCCGGCAATATCAGCTTGCTGATCGTGGTTGTTTTTGCGGCCGGCGTGCTGATGAACACCGCGCAGTCTTCCATGCCGGCGTTAGCAGCGGCGTTCTATCCGACTCAGGGGCGCGGTACCGGCGTTGCATGGATGCTGGGCATTGGACGCTTCGGTGGTATCGCGGGCTCGTTCCTCGTTGCCGAACTGGCCCGGCAGCACTTCAGTTTTGAAAACATCTTTGCTGTCGTGGCGGTGCCCGGCGTGATCGCATGCGTTGCGTTGCTGATCAAGCAAGCCGTTCAACCGCGATCATCGAACGTCGAGGTCAACGACATAGGAACGGTTTCGCATTAGTTGAATGACGTGCAAAAAAAAGCCCGCACCCCTCTCGAAAGCGCGGGATAAAGCTTACGGAGCGTCCTCGCCAGGAGAGGGGGTCTTGGCGCGACGTAGTCAAGCATAAGCGGTTCGGACTGAAACAGGTCTTTCCTCATATATCGATTTCTTACCGACTGCTGCGGACGCCTTGTTCGCGAACGGGATGAACCGCGTCAGCCTTGCGATATGGCGCCACCCTTGAGTTCGGAACTCGCGTTTGGAGATCGCGCTTGCTGCGCTTGCATCCTGAGTTCAAGCAACCGATTGGTCGCGATCGATCCTGCAACCGCGCACAACATGGGCACGATGAAATCATGATCGACACGCGTGAACTCGACCATGAGGACGAGCGCGGTGATCGGCATTTTCATGGACGAAGCGAGAAAGGCCGTTGCCCCGACAATCGCGAAAGCCCCCATGGGCGTTCCCGGCCACATCAACGTCCAGATCCCGCCCAGCACGATAGCCAGCAGCGCACCGTTAGACATGCCGGGCGTGAGCAGGCCGCCTTGAGCGCCCGCGCGCAGGCTGCTGGCGGTTATGGCTACCTTGATGACCAGCAGCGTTCCTGCAAGGCCGATAGTGAGCTCATTGCTGAAGCCTAGTTGCGCGGGTGTCTTGCCGTTGCCGAGGATCTGCGGGAACGACACTGCGAGCAAGCCGACGATCACGAAGTTGACGAGCGAGAAAAGCGGCAGCGTCCATCCCGTCGGTGCGGCTGCGCGGGATTTCGTCGTCAACTGGACAAAGACGAAAGCGGCCACGCCAAACAGGGGGCCGGTGACAATGGACCACGTCACGAGGTTCACGCTCAAGCCGAAGTGCGGCACCACGTATTGCGATTCATCTCCCAGGCCGAGCCACGCGACCACGGCTGCAATGACCGAGGTGACCAGCGCGGGAATCACCACACGCAGCTCGAACGACCGAAGCAAGACTTCGAGCACAAAGATCGCTCCGCCAAACGGAACGTTGTACACCGCGGCGAGCCCGGCGCCTGCGCCGCAAGCCACCATCAAGCGGGTCTGCTCAACCGTGAGACCGGCGTAATGCGACAGCCATCCTGCAATCAGGGATCCGATCTCGCGGGGCGCAACCTCGCGGCCGAGCGGCGAGCCGAGCGCAACCGTGATGATCTGAAGCAGTGCATGCGCCGTCGTGGTGGCGGGCGGCATGCGCGGGTCGTCGGAGGCAACGGCCTTCTTGATGCTGATCAGCGGCCGTCCATAGCGATAGATGACGAACCAGCCGCAGCCCGCAATGAGACCGCAGAGCGCGAGCACGGCAACCCGGCGGCCAGCCGATGCTGCCTCGACGCCCTCATAGAAACTCTCTTGCCCGACCAGATGCGTGAGGCTGTAGCCGTAGGCGACGTGCTGGATTAAATGCAGGAGGAGGGCCAACGCCATGCCGCCCAAGCCGGCGCCGATCCCTGTAAGAGCGGTGACCACCGCAAATTTGATTAGTGGGTTTGCGGGGATGCCGGGGCGGGGTGGTTGAGCAGGCATCGAGGAATGTTAGCAGTATGAAAGAAATGGTCGAGTTAGCGTCCTGATGCTTGTCGATTGAGGATAATAAAAAATATCAATTAGCGTGAACCCGAATCTACCGCCTGAGCAATCAGGCGTCAAATTCATTTATTTTTCACATTAATGCGATTAGCGCATGATTAGTATCGGGCTCCTTCTTAGGCGTTTTAAATTGCAATCAGCTTTGGGTGGGTCCCTTAAGCCGTTCAAGAAGCGAACTGATCAGATCGATCGGCATGGGAAAAACAATGGTCGAATTCTTGTCGCCTGCGATGCTGGTCAGTGTCTGCAAATAGCGCAGCTGCATAGCTTGCGGCGCTTGTGCGAGCATTTGCGCGGCCTGCAGCAGCTTTTCCGACGCCTGCAGTTCGCCCTCTGCATGGATGATCTTCGCGCGCCGTTCGCGCTCGGCTTCAGCTTGCCGGGCAATCGCGCGCACCATGGTCTCGTTCAAGTCGACGTCCTTGATCTCAACATTCGATACCTTGATGCCCCATGCATCGGTTTGCGAATCGAGCACCTTTTGAATGTCCATGTTGAGGCGTTCGCGTTCCGCCAGCAGCTCGTCGAGTTCGTGCTTGCCGAGGATCGCGCGCAGGGTCGTCTGCGACAACTGACTGGTTGCTTCGAGGAAACGGGCGACCTGGATCACAGCCTTCTCCGGATCGACCACGCGAAAGTAGACCACCGCGTTCACCTTCACCGACACGTTGTCGCGCGTGATCACGTCTTGCGGCGGCACGTCGAAGACGACGGTGCGCAGATCCATTCTCACGACTTGCTGCACCGCAGGAATGATCAGGACAAGGCCCGGCCCCTTGACCTTCCAGAAGCGGCCAAGCATGAAGACAACACCGCGTTCGTATTCGCGAAAAATGCGGATCGACGAAAATACGATAAGGATGACTAACGCCAGCAAGATGCCGCTAAAGCCAAACGTGAATCCGACCATCATTTCTCTCCTTGTTTTATATCGTCAAGCTGCGCCACGCTCAGCGTCAGGCCATGACGCGCGAGCACGCGTATATGCTCTCCGCGCGCGAGCATGGCTTGAGTCTCGTGACAGCACACACGCCATCGTTCACCGTGCACGCGAGCCCAGCCGCTGTCACTCGGCGGCACGTCTTCCAGCATCTCGCCGATGCTGCCAAGCAGCGCTTCCGCTCCGCTGACCACGGGCCGCCGGCGTGCCCTCAGCGCGACGCTGGACACGACAAACACAAACAGCGCGGTGGCAATGGTGAGGCCCACTACGAGTGCCACGGGAATGCCATAGCCGGGGGCATCGGTACGGAACAGCATGAGCGCACCCATTGCAAACGCGACGATGCCGCCGAAGCCGAGCGTGCCGAACGTGGGCAGGAAAATCTCGGCGACGAGAAAGGCGATGCCAAGCAGGATCAGGCCAAGACCCGCCAAGTCGACGGGCAGCAATTGCAATGCGAACAGGCCCACCATCAGACTGATCGCGCCTGCTACACCGGGTAACGCGAGACCGGGATTGGCGAACTCGAAGAACAACCCATACATGCCTATCGTAATGAGAATGAGCGCGACGCTTGGGTCGGTGATGGTCGCGAGAAAGCGGCTGCGCCAGTCGGGCTGGATCGTCACGACCACCGCGCCGGAGGTCGTCAGGACATGATCGCCCGTGATCGTTTGAACATGCCTGCCGTTGAGCTTCGCGAGCAAGTCGGGTACGTCGGAAGCGTTCATGTCGACCACGTTTTGCGCGAGTGCTTCGCTCGCTGACAGGCTGACTGCTTCGCGCACCGCGCGCTCGGCCCACTGCACATTGCGACCGCGCAATTGCGCGAGGCCGCGTATATAGGCTGCGGCATCCTGCACTTGCTTGGCGGTCTCGGTGGATGCCGCATTCGCACCGGCAGACGCTGACGCGCCTGCGTCCGTCTTCGCGTGGCCCGGCTCAGGCTCGGTGGAGCCGCCGCCTGCGCTGAGCCGGATAGGTGTGGCGGCGCCGAGGTTGGTGCCCGGCGCCATGGCGGCTATATGGCTCGCATAGACAATGTACGTGCCGGCGCTGGCCGCTCGAGCTCCGCCCGGCGCAATGAACGCCGCAACGGGAACGGGCGATGCGAGGATGGCCTTGATGATCGAGCGCATCGACTGGTCAAGTCCGCCAGGCGTATCGATCTCGAGAATGGCCAGTTGCGCGCGTTCTTCAGCAGCCCGGGCAAGCGCGCGAACGACGAAGTCGGCGCTGGCCGGTCCGACAGCGCCGTTAAGCGGAATGACCACGGCAACCGGGTTTGCGGCTGCCGCACCGCAGAGCAGCAGTCCCGCGAACAGGGCTAGCGCTTTGCGCAATAGTGAACCTGCTGTGCCGGAAAAGGCGCGCACTGCGTCCGGGTGAAACAAACAAGACTGATAGCGTTCCATCACGATAAGAGCGGCGCTTGCAGACAAAATGACGCCGGCTCAACGAGGGTTGCCTGATATTAAGCTTATGCCAAATTAGGCACATACCAAGTGTGTCCCCTCTAAGGATTTCCACAATAAAGCCGCTTAGGCGCTCGCGCGGTATCAAGTGCGCGCAAAAGCATCGCCTGAGTGTTTCCGAGTGCATGCGCCGGAATATTTCCATGGCTTCGATCGTTTAACCCCTATACCCGGACTCATGAGGCGAACGATGCCGATGCGTCCAGGTTCACGCAGGAGACGACGATGCGCCAGTTATTCAGGTTAGGAATAGTGCTCGCCACACTGGGGTTTGCGGCGCCCGCGCTCGCACAATTGTACGACGACACCGTAGGTCTGGATGCCGACTCTGGAGCCAATTGCCGCGCCGTAGCGGGACAAGCGGATATTGACGGCTCGGCGCAGCAAGTCGTGGGACGGGCGTGCCTGCAAAGCGACGGAACGTGGCAAATGGTCGAGAACCCCGACGGCAGCATGCTTCTGTATCCGGTCGCGTGTTATCCGTATCCCGACCCATGGTACTGGGGGCCGCCGCTGTTCATTGGCGCGGGCGTGAGTTTTATTTTCGTCGATCGTTTCCATCACCATTCGCACTTCGACCATTTTCATCAAATGGGTCACATACGCGTCGGTGCGCCGATGGGTTCCGGCTTTCATGGCGGACCGTCGCGATTTAGCAGTGGCTCACACGGGTTCTGGGGAGGTCACCGGCGCTAAGCTAAAGCTTGGAACCTGGAAGGGCGAGTATTGAAATTTTTAAATAACACGTCCGGCTAACCAACCGCTTCCGCGTGTTCTATCGCCGGTAACAAGTACTAAGCCGGGCGCTAATCCGCTTGCTTTTGCTTGCTCACTGAAGGGCGACCGTAGGCAATTTTTGTTCGTCCTTCAGCACGGCGACTCCGCAGAACCAGTCGCCTCCATGCACGTCATATTTCCAACGCATATTGGATTTCATCAGCGACCTGCAGTTGTCGAGCGAGATCATGCCGGGCTCGGCAAAAGTGCATCGACCTATGGCAATCGTGGCCTCCGTCAATAAACTCACGGAGGCCGTGCGAACGGGCGACGGCTTCGAGAAGGATTGCAGGTCATCGACCATTTGCTGAAGTTCTTCGATACGGCCGGAGTACCAGGTCGTGAGACAGGTTTCATTCGTGCAATGCGTTTCCCGCCAGGTCCATTTGGCATCGCTGTCAGCACGGAATGAGCGCTTATCTGCAACCGCGTGGCGCGCCTTCCAATACAGTTTTCCGAGTTCATCGTCGAGCTTCGATAAAGATTCGTTGTGGCAAATCAGCTTTTCCGTCGCTGAGCGACCGAGGTTGCAATCGAAGCTGGTAGCGTGCGCCACGAGCGGACTGCCCAATAGAAACACAGAGATCAGGGTGGACTTGAAGAGGGTCATCGTTATCGCAGGAAGAATGGGACTTTCACGCATACTCGACTGGATTCGATGCCTGGAATGCAAGGAAAAGAACTAGGGATCGGTCAGTACTTACCAAATATTTCAAATTAACCGGACGTTGTTCCAGGCGCGCGCAAATGGCTGGCTGTGTTTATTTTCAAGCGGCGTGAGGTACGCTAGGGGCAGCCGGCTAGCGGTCCAGGACTTTACTTGAGGCTTACGATGACCCCATTAAAATGGGCGGTAAGTCAGGGTAAGGAGTCTGGAATATATTGCGGTCATTCTTTGATGATCACAGGCAGTTACGCGCGATCATTCGATGTAGGAAGACGAGTTGGCGGGTTAGCACGTGTTGGCGCTGTACCTTGGCGCTAACGATGTAACAAGGCGCTGCGAGAAAGAAATCAAGGATCTGATCAGTACATTGGTGGAGCACGTAAGTGTAGGCCGGAGCTGAAGGTGATGTGGCTTCTCCCTCGCTAGTTCCAAATCAAGGCTCATCGGAGTTGGCTATGTTGAAAACGGTCGCAGCCTCTGTATTGCGTCCTGGCATGTTCTTGCACAGTCTGGATCGGCGCTGGCTTGATCACCCATTCTGGAAGAGCTCGTTCTTGCTCACCGCTATCGATATCGAGAAGATCGTCGAAAGCGGAATAACGTCCATTGTGATCGACACGGATCGAGGTCTGTCGTGCCCTGATGACGGCCTGGGAGAGCCGGTTGACCCGTTCGTTGCGGCGAGCTCCACTGCGCAGACGGGGGATGGCGAGCAACGCATTGCGGGCGGTGTACCGCGCGCGCAATTGCCGCGAAGACCGGTAGGCGAGGAAATTGAACACGCAAAGCGACTGTTCGAATCAGCCTCCAATGAAATGAAGGTTGTGTTTCAACAGGCCCGCATGGGACGCGCGGTGTCCGGCGCCAGCATGATGCCGCTGGTGAAGAGCATTGCTGCGTCCGTTATACGCAACCCTTACGCATTGACCAGCGTGGCGCGCCTGAAGCACCACGACGGCTACACGTATATGCATTCCGTCGCCGTCTGCGCGTTGATGACGGCGCTCGCGCGCGAACTTGAACTGGACGAACCGGATGTACTGGAGGCCGGCGTGGCCGGATTGCTTCATGATCTCGGCAAGGCACTCATGCCGCTCGCCGTGTTGAACAAACCGGGAAAGCTGAGTGTGGAAGAGTACGAGGTCGCCAAGAAACACTCCTACGATGGATGGCAAATGCTGCAGTCAGCCGATGTCAGTGCCGGGGTGCTGCAGGTTGCGTTGCACCACCATGAAAAGATAAATGGCCGCGGGTATCCGCATGGGCTCAAAGACAAGGCCATTCCCCTGTTGGCCAGGATGGGCGCAGTCTGCGACGTGTACGACGCCGTTACATCCGAGCGGTCATATAAATCTTCCTGGCATCCGACTCAGGCGCTTCGCAGCATGGCGTCGTGGGAGGGACAGTTCGACAAGACTATTCTCGCGGCTTTTATAAGCACCGTAGGCATTTATCCGGTGGGCTCGCTGGTCCGGCTGGAGTCTGGATTCCTGGCTGTCGTGCTCGATCAAGGCAGTGGGTCAATCCTCTCGCCGATCGTCAAGACATTCTTCTCATGCAGGTCGAATCAACCGGTCTTTCCACAAGTAGTAGACCTGAAGAAATTGAAGGGCGGTGATCGGATAGTGGCAATTGAAGACCCTAAACAGTGGAACCTGCCGCAATTCAACGACCTTTGGTTGAGTCAGACTGTCCCCTTTGCATAAGCTAAACAGGCCGCGTTCTCCAGCCCCAGGTAATGGCTCGTAAGCAGACGGTGTCTACAGCCCGTAATTGCCGAAATGCTCCGCTTCAAAGCACTCTAATCTCTCTCTGCGTGCATGGGGGTCCTCTGCGTTGATGCGTTGGCCCCTTCAAACACACGTCGGGCCAACAACGGGAAGCTGCGTCAAGTGCCTCGGCGTTTTGTCCGGTCCAGACCGCAGCAATGACTGTTGAGGGAGAAAAATCTTGCGCCGCTGCGTTTACATTGCGATGCTTTTTTGCACACTCAATCTTCAAGCTTGCGCCAGTTCGGTGGAGACGTTTGCCCTTGGCGGAATTGCCGGTGCCGTAGCGGGCGTATCGGCCATCGTCTGTGCGGTGGGGTGTAAATGACTGGTGCCGCGAAGCATACAAATATCCGCACCGATCCCTGCCAGCCTGCGCTTGCGAGTCAGGTGCAGGGGAGTGTCGCTCGGCTTTCGCATGAGTTGGTTGAAACAATGATTGAGCGGCTTCTTAAGCGTAACGACGTTGTGTTGCTGAAGGAATGCGATCAAGGAGTATGCAGCGTCCCGTATCGCGGCAAGCAACGCAGGAGCGACGTACTGCGCTTCTTGAGAATAGCGGGGCCGCAAGTACGGGCGCTTGTCTTTAGCCATCAAGCTGAAGAGGGTCCTGTCTGGATCGACGTCATGTCGGGAGAAGTATCGGCCCGGTAACAGAGCGCCGCTTTATCTGCAGTAAGGACACGTTGTTAATGATTCTGTATTTCATGAACCAACGAGATGCTATCAAGTATCTCGTGGAAGTCCGGCTTGACGCGTTAGCCAGACGAAGCTCGGAAGTCGTTGTTAAAACGCATCTTCATGAAAGTCCAGGTGTTGACGGCATCGAACGCGTTCTTCTCGACGTCAGGGCCGCCCGTACCGCGTATTTCGTGGAATGCGGTTCGACGGTGGGCGACCGGATCGTGTTTATTACCTGAATGCCGTGCCTCGCTGACCACGCAGAAGCCGGCCTCTTTGCGCGTGGATCATGCCGCTTCGAATCGCCACTCCTCAAAGCTTCGTAGCTCTCCAGTCTGGATGTCGACCCACAACATATCTCCGTCGAATGTGTGGCTAAAAACGAGTGCGCGAACCTCCCGCTGACTATCCAGGAATCCAAGCACGGCCCGCAGCGTGTGTTTGCCGCGATACCGTATTGCACGGCTTGCTATACCTTGACCGCTAACAAGCATGATAGGGTTGATCCGAACTTTGCAAGCAATATCGCCGGTCGTGGAAAAATTCATTTCATCCTCCAAGTACATTCAATACTTAGTGATAACGTCAGCGGTGCGAACAACCTTAGGTTACGAAAGAGCCGGTAAGAGAGTTGGCTAAGTGACGCCATTTGTCTAAGCGGAAAGGCCGTCAAATGGCGCGCCGTCAAGTTACGTTGCTTGCATTGAACGCTTGCAATAAAGATAAGAATCGCACTCGCTTTCAAGCTAACGACTAGGGGGAAGGTGATGATTTCGTTACCGGATCTTTCATTGTCGCGGCAACAGCGCTTAGTCCGTAAGACTGTCGGCAAGCTCATCAGGCTAGGCTTCTTACCTCGCCTTTCCAGCACTACAGATTCTTGTTAGCTGGGTCGATATGACGTCTGGGCGAATGAATCCGTGCGCTCGCCACTCAATCATCAGCACCCCTGCGAACCTGCGAATCTGCTCTACGCAGCCGATTCGGCGTCACGGAACAACGAACAGAGGCACACCATGGCACTCGATTCCAGTATGTCAATTTCATCATCGGACTTTCCCGGCAATACGGCCAAGCAACCGGCCAGTGCGCCCAGCAGCGGGCTCCCTGAGCGGACGTCGGCGACATCGCCCGGAAGCGGTGACGCCTTGATGGCGGCACTCAAGCTGACGTTGCAACGAATGGGGTTAGACCCGAGCGCGTTGACGTCGGCCAGTAGCGACGTCACCGATACTGATTCATTTTCTGACCACTCCGGCACCGCGGCTGGAGCCCTCGCGCGCGAAGACGCAAACAAAAGCGCAGGCAAGCAATTCCTGGTAGCGCTATATCAGGCGCTTGTCCTGCAACACAGTCTCAATGCGACAGCCCAACAAGTCGGCGATCCGGCGCAAGCAGACCAGGTGACATCAGCCTATGTCGATCTCGGCTCTTCCATAGAAGAGCTTGCGAAAACTGTCCGGTCAACCTCCGTGAAAGGTAATGATCCATCTGACGTCTGGGACTGGCAGCTAGATGATCCCCAAGTGTCCACATCCGGCAGTGATGCTGGTACGAGCGACAGCACCACACTTGCTGGAGCTGTCAGCACCCTCGACAACGCATTGCAATCCTATGTAGCGCCTGATGGCAATGCGGGAGAGGTGCCGTTAGCCGATGTTCTGGATGGCTTGAGCGAAGAGACCAAGGGCGTTCGCTGGGATCCGATCGGGCTGTTCGTCGACGTGAAGATCTAGGTCTGCCGGCGCCGAATGTTGATCGACGGAATGAGTCGAGTGCTGCATTGATTGCGGCTGCGATAGCGCGGTAAGTGCTGGTAAGGAGTCGAGAAAAAGCCGTGATCATTCATTAATCGATGCTAGCCCTTAAGCAGGATCATTCAGTGTCGAAAGAAAGTTCTAGCGACCTGGCATGTGCGCAAGGCTATCTTGACGCTGCCTCGATCCCTTCATCTTTATTGAAAGCGAGCCTGATCATGAATGTTAACAACTACAGCCCCGCTGAACGTATAGCGCCAACACCCATGCGTCCAACTGGTGGAAGCTCGGGCAGCGCAGCCGGAAATAGCGCTAAGACCGAGTTGCCGTCGCTGCCGATCGAGCAAGCGGCTCCGCCCGCGCTGCCATCGAACGGCTTGGTTGGCACACGTATCAACACCAGTGCTTGAAAGGGTAGCGGCCTTATTTATGTTCAATCTGCAGTTTTATAAACGCTGCGTCCGGCTAGCGGTATGCCTCATGGCGGGCGTGGTCATATTGCCGATGGAGGGTTGTGCCGTAGCTGCACTGCCGTGCCGCCTGGTATCGGCCACGCTCAAGATCGTGCCGGCAGTGGGTCATGCCGCTGCCGCGCCGTTCGATACATGCGCCGACGCCATCGATTGAGCATGTCCGATTTGCCGCGCAAACCGACGAGTGACGAGCGGGCGAGGACGGCTTAGGCGTCGGACTTAGCGCTTAGCCACAAGCCGGCAACTCAGGCGCCGTTCATTATCTTGTCATGCCACGCGCGGCCGAGAACCTTAATCTGGCGAACCAATAAAAACATGAACTCGTTAAAGTTTGTGATTCTGGCTAGCGGTATGGTTTCGTTAGCCGGATGCTCAGGCGGCTCGAATTCTATCGTCGACATGCCGACGTTTGCGCCGGTCGTGGTCTCAAGTCCGTTGAACATAGAAACGGGCGGCGCGATCTTCCAGGGCGGCAATGCGTTGACCTTATACGAAACGCCGCGTGCGCAACACGTGGGCGACGTATTGACGATCCGTCTCTCCGAATCCTACTCGGCTAATAACAGCGGCGATGCCTCGGCTAATCGATCGAGCGACATTAGCGCGCAAGCCGCCGATCAATCTAGCGGCGCAGCAGCGCGACTAGCCAAGTTGTTTAACATTGGATCGGCTAGCACGACTTTCAAAGGTCAGGGGGCTGTGTCGAACACGACAGGGATGACCGGGACCCTTGCCGTATCGGTTATCGCCACGCTGCCGACGGGGAACCTCGTGATTGCGGGAGACAAGATCATTGCGATGAACCAGAACCGCGATCGCCTGCGGTTGTCGGGTATCGTGAACCCTAAAGACATCGAGGTTGGAAACTACGTATCGTCAAGTAAAGTCGCTAATGCTCGAATTGAGCAGGCAGGTGTCGGCATGCTGGCCGATGCAACGACGGTAGGCTGGTTGCAACGAATGTTTCTTAGCGTGCTGACGTTCTAATTCTGCGATGGTAGGGGCGAGATCGGCGCCAGGATTCCTGGAACTGAGCGCAACTGCATCAGTGCTGACCGCTTCGAGTTGGCGGCGTTCTTATCTTTCCTTCAGCTAAACACCTGGCGCCCTCTTGGGCGCCGCACGTGCTTCACGGAGCGGATGGATGTTTCGCCAACGTGCTCAGATCTTCATCCAGACTCGTGCGAATAGTCGTAATTGCCTGGTCGACGTTGGCCGGGCGGAGCAGGTTGCGGGCGAGTGCTTCGTAGACGTATTGACGGACCGCGGGAACCTGCGTCTTTAGCAGGACGTCGTGGTAGATATCCCGCATTTCGCTTTCGCGGCCGTTAAGGTCATATAGCCTTTGCAAATGCTGTAGATCATTAACGACCGCAAAGCCCGGCTCAAAGCCACCGCGGCCAATGCGGCCGCCGTCCAGACTGGCTGGCAAAGTGCTTTGGGCGAGCGCGCTGCCAGCGCTGGTTGCAAACACGCTTGCGAGAAGGAGGGTTTGGGTAAGTTGTTTCATGATTGACGAGTAGGACTTCCCTCAAGCGAAAGTCGATTAGAAAATGACAATGCAACCTCACCTTTGACAGGTGACAAGCTGATCAACGCTGCTATTCATTTGCTTCGAAGCAAGCGGCAAAGCATGGCGAATGGGCGTCAGGCTGCACGATCGTACTAAGCAATCTTCTATTACCGTTTATCAACTGACGAAGAAGAACGCTTGCAACCAAGCAATTCATCCTCATTGCTTCGTCAATGTGCAGCGTTATGATTGCGCACTTTCGCTAGCAACGAAACGCCGAGCAGCATGTACGTTCGCCAAGTCCTTCCTGAATCTTATAAAAAATTTCGCCCGGCGGTTTCAAACCGAAGCGCAACAGGAGGCTCTAGTGTTTAGAGCCTTGAGTTTGGCTGGCTGAGGCAAGTGTTGCAGCGAAGACCTCGAATGGAGAATGGAACGCGTGAGTTGCTCGGGGCCGACTGTTCAGACTGTCGGCAATGGCATCGAGTTCGTCCTGACTGTAGACCGAGAGGTCGGTGCCTTTGGGCAGATATTGGCGAAGCAATCCGTTGGTGTTCTCGCAGCTCCCGCGTTGCCAGGGGCTATGTGGATCACAGAAGTAGATGTTCACGCCGGTGGCGCAGGCAAGCTCCTTATGCCGCGACATCTCCTTACCCTGGTCGTACGTCAAGCTCTGCCGTAGCGGCGCGACAATCGAATTTAGTTTGGCAGAGAAGCCTGCTAACGCGGACTCGGCGCTCGCGTCTTCCATCTTGGCGAGCAGTACTAGGCGGCTGGTTCGTTCGACCAGCACGCCGACAGAAGATTGGTTGCCCGCGCCCTTGATGAAGTCACCTTCCCAGTGCCCCGGCAGCAGTCGGTCTTCAATTTCGGGCGGCCGCACGTGGATACTGACCATGTCGGGAATCTGTCCGCGCCGGTCTGTGCCCCGTGTACGTGGCATGCGCGTGCTGTGGCCGTGGCGCAGGCAGGCAATGAGCTGACGACGCAGTTCGCCGCGCGGCTGGGCGTAGATAGCCGTGTAAATGGTTTCGTGCGAAACGTGCTGGGTCGAGTCGGTCGGATACATACGTTTAAGTGTGCCCGATATCTGTTGGGGCGACCATTTCCACTCGAGCAGGGTGAGAACCACTCGCCAGCAAACGGTTTGCAGGCAAAGCTTAGTGGGGCGGCGTCCCGCGCTACGGCGTGCGACGCTCAGTGCTTGAGCCGGCTGGGATGAATAGCCAACCGCAGAGCTGTTTCGCGTCAGTTCACGGCTAACGGTGGCTGGCGAGCGCCCGAGTATCCGGGCCATGGCCCGGACACTCACATTCTGTAGCCGCAGGCTTGCGATGGCCAGGCGCTCTTCAGGTTGGAGTTGCTGGTACGAAGTTTTTTCGGGCATTGCGACACCTTATACGAGATAGGTGTTGCACTTCGCTTTTGAGGCCGCCCCCCGTTTATTCAAATCACTAAAGAGAGAGCGCGCATTTCAGAAACGGTTAGCAATTAAAGGAAATATTCCGTAAGCCTTAGGATAAAGCCTTGTCTTTTCCACGCTATTTACCTGAGAGAAAAGGAAGATCATTGCGTTCAGGATAGGGTGTTGCTAATACAATGCGACGCTTCTCCTAAACGTTTTCGTCAAAGGATCAATGACCAATTCATCGACGATCCCTTTTTGAGCTCTGTAAAATTCACGGAGGCAGCATGTTGCTAATCGGCGGTGCCGTAGGTTTTATGTCCGGAGTGTTGCTCATGCTTTTCCTCCTTGGACACCGCGCGCCTGAGGATCGGGTAATCGATCTCCCCGGCGCACTGATCACGCACCGTCCGGCTAACGCGGCGACGCAGAACGCGGAGACGTTCTTGCGAGTGCTCGGTTCCCGGGCGTGAATTATTGGGCTTAGTCCCATAGCGCTGACAGACGTGGCAGTCGAGCGTTTTTATATAAGAAGAGGATTACGCCAATGGCGAAGAAGAGCATTGCTGAAGACGCTCAAGATGTGATGCGGGCGGCCATCCTGATCGAGCTTGGTGCCCGAATTCAAGTTCTGGAAAGCGAAGTCAATCTCTCTCGTGACCGCATGATTCGCCTTTATCAGGAAGTAAAGGGCGTGTCGCCGCCGAAGGGAATGTTGCCGTTCTCAGTCGACTGGTTCCTGACGTGGGCGCCAAATATTCACGCATCGCTCTTCTACAACATCTATAGATTTCTGACGGATCTCGCGGGATGTTCGCATTTCGACGCATTGACGAAAGGCTACAAGCTCTATCTCGAGCATTGCGAGCGGCACGACATCTACATCATGTTGAGCTTCACGCGCGCCTGGACGCTCGTGCGGTTCTTTGACGCCAGCATTCTCCAGTTGACCCGTTGCTGCAGCTGCACGGGCAAGTTCGTCACGCGCAAGCAAGACGCAGCGCAGGGCACGGTGTGCGGGAATTGCCAGCCGCCGTCGCGGGCCGGTAAGAGCGCCAAAACCGAGCCTCGCGTCACGCAGGATGAAACCGTGGGTGAACACAGCACCGTACGGCCCGAGCCCGTCGAGGCATTGAATTCGACGCTATCTGGATGCGTTGGTGTGGAGCCGGCCTGTGACGAGGCATCGTGCAGGCAAGCTGCCTGAGTTGGCTAACCGAGCGAGGTTATAGAGTCTGCGAGTCCCGGCTTTGCGTCACTGGAATACGGGACTCTCCATAATGCCGCAGCCTGTCTGGCCGCGTTGTTGTTTCAATCTCTGGTCAATCCGCCGTTGCAACCACCATCTTGTCGATGAGCGCGCTGACCTTCGTCGCCGTGCTCGCGAAACGGTCGAGCTTCGCGCCGCTCGTCGCATAGCTGGCGGCGACCACGATCTTTCCCCGTTGGATCAACGTGAGGTTGATGGCCGATAGATATTCGGTGTATCCGTCGGTGAATGTCCGATGCCCCCAATCCGTGGCCGCACTGTAGACGAGCGTCGCTTCGCAACCGGGAGGTGAAGTCCCGGGCGCATACACGGTCGACTCCACCCCGCGTTTATGCAAAGCGTATTGCAACGCCGGAACAAAGTCGCCAACGGGGACCAAGGAATTCCACTCAATGCACACGGCGTGGAGGGATGCCTGATCACCATTGACGACGGTAGGCGACGAATGGTTCGACGCAATGCTTATCCCGGCCTGCACAACGGAACCGGCCGCATCAACGGCGGATATCACGGTCAATGCGCAACCTGATAACAAGCATGGGCTGAGCACAGTGCAGATGAGCGAAGCATAGTGCAGCGATTTTTTAACCCGGCGGGCGAGGAGTTTCATTGGTTTGCGACGTTCGTCATGCCGAGTCGAATGGCGGGTTCGGCAAAAGGCGAACCGTATCCTTCGGTCATGCATTCGATCGAGCTAACCATGACGCCGCCACTCCTGTTTTGCATTCTTCTGCGGGTCGAGAGCAGGCACACTCTCTTCTCAACCTTTTCCGTGACACTCGAAAATTACGCGACTTTTCACGCGAGCGGTGCCAACCAACTTGCACTAACTTGCATCGACGCTGCTGGTTTTCCATTGCTGCACAACAGACTTCACCCAGGCGTCGGGCGCTTTCAGCAGATAAACGAGCGTGGCGTTATGGGTTATCGGCGAGAAACGCAGAGTGATCGAGCTCACCGCGTTTTCCCATTCGTAGACCGGCAGAGCGTTGCTCGCAGAGGCAGAGGCGGAGGCAGTTGCACGAGCGCTAGCGCGCGGCGCGCCATAGCGGTCCGCAAGCGCGTGACGCAGATCGGCTGCGGTGCCTTCGTCTATGACGAACGACATTTCATACAGCCTGCAGGTGGATTGTCCGCCGACGCGTGCGAAGCGCAGCATGTGATCTTGCGCCGGTGCACCGTCGACCACGGCACGCGATATCGCCCATCCATTGGCTTGTTGATGCGCCCAGCGGCAAGCCACCGTCAGGCTTTCACGCGTCTTCAGGCTCATGCCGAGAGAGCCGGCGATGACATCGGTCTCGCACACGGGTACGCTGTCGATCGGCGTCGCCCTGACGGTCGCGCCTGCCTGGAATTCATCGAGTGTTATGCCTAGCGGGATGCCGCGAAACTCGAAGGGCGTATCTTGAGGGCGCCTCTTCTGATCGGCGCCCTTGCCCCTGGGGCCGACCACATCGTTGGCAGCGGGGTCCGCGTGGGCAGTGACAAACGGAGTGAGCGACAGCACGCCGCTAGCGAGCGCAAGAGCGCAGACAAACAGAGCAGGTCTCATGACTCAGTTGATCGCCAGCGCACGCATGTCGAATTCAATGCATGTGGTTCGTTCCGCGAACCTGACTCTTGGCGGTGTCGCTAAAGGTCTTTGACTGCATTGGGCCATCGCGGACACATGAAGCTGGTTTGAAAAACCAGCAAGTTTTGGATTGCGGTGAAGAGTCATGACAAGCCTCGCGTAGCGCTGATTCCTAGCTTCTATTCGACACCGCGCATGGAAACCCCCGTTTCCGGGTGATCGATGCGCGGCAAAGCGTATTACGTGTCGAATCATCGCACCGCGTTTAGGCGTGCGATGTGAGAAGGAGTGCGCGGTTTCCCGCAGTGCTTACGAGCTGTTGCCGCCGCTTACCAATTTTTAGCGGGACGTTCTCCGGACGGACGTCGAGTTAGAACATTGTGTTGTCGTTAGCGGCATGCTCGGGCACTGGCTGGATCACATCCCAATGCTCGGCAATCTTGCCGTGGTCGACGCGGGAGATATCCACGATGGCGCTGCCGCGATCCTGCGGGTTACTGGTCGAATGAACATGAAGAAACACGAGGTCACCATCGGCCGCGCTTCGCACGATCGTGGAGCGTGCCTCCGGATCTGCTTTGAAGTGCTCGGTAAAGAGCGCTATCTTCTCGTCAGCAACGCGCTGGCAGGGGACGTGCGCTTTCGTGTAGATAGCGTGCTCTATCGATTCGACGGTTGAACGGATGCCCGCCAAGCTGGGCGAGCCTTTCCAATCATCTGATGAGACGTACAACATGTCGCGCGTGACATGCCGCGACATAATTGTTGAATAGAGATTGGGCGCCCGTTCATTCATACTTCACTTCGTTGCAGGAACGCCAGAACGAGCCGATCTAACGCAGATTCAACCAGGCGCTTTCCGCACACATTCGAGCGCCGATGATCAGCTATCCATACTTGTTTATCTCATCGGACGACGTGTTTGAATAATCGAGACACGATGGTGTCGATGAAAGGATGAACATGCTGAACCTTCTTAAGATGTTAGCCGGACGCAGCGTATTTCGTGCACTGTCCGCCTTGGCTTTTTGTGCCGTTCTGCTGACCGGCTGCGCTAGTGGTGTCACCAACGTAAGTGCTTTTCCCGCAGCGGCGCAAGTGCGGCCGGAAACCATTTACGTCTATGCGTTTGAAAGCTCGCCGGATCAAGTGAAACTCGACGGTGGTTTGCTTCAGAAAGTGAAGACGCAATTCGACGGCGGGTCGACCATGAAGAAGCAAGCCGACGATGCAGTGGACGTGCGCGAGCAAGTTGCCGATGAAATCGTCAAGCAACTACAGTCAATGGGCCTGCATGCAGTACGGGCAGATTCGCCTGCGCCCACCGACCGGAACTCCCTGATCGTGCAAGGCAGCTTCGATACGATCGATGCCGGGAATCGCCGCCGCCGGATGCTGGTTGGTCTGGGCGCGGGGAAAAGCCAGGTCGGCACATCCGTGCAGCTCGTGTATCAGCCGGCTGGCGAAATGCCGAGGCTGGTTCAGAGTTTCGATGCAAAGGCGGACAGCGGCAAGGCGCCCGGCGTCGTGGAAACAGCAGGTATTGGCGCCGCTGCCGGGCACGTTGCGACGTCGGCCGCGGTAGGTCTGCATGCGGTGTCCGAGACCAAACACGCCGGGGTATCGGAAGACGCGAAGCGCCTGGCCGATTCCGTTGCGAAGCAGGTTGCGCAGATTGGCGTGAGCGAGGGCTGGATGACGCCTGACCGGATCAAGGGCTAAAGATTCGGCGGCAAAACCCGGAGGTTCAGAACGGTACTTCAGCTACGTGCCACAGCACGCCGGAGGATCGAAGATGAACCCGACTTTCATGCCCCAGCTTTGCGGCACTGGCTCACGTGGGGCATTGACAGAAAACTGCTCGACAAGCTCTTCAGGTTTCGTTTTCCGCCACCACGAATCCACATCCCGGACCAGCAGTTGAATCATGCAGTTCTCGGCAAATTCCTTGGCGTAGTAATTCTGGAGAATGAAGCTGAAACTGCCTAGCTTTAATATCGCAATGCCTTCATCTTCATGGGTGAGCGTGAAACCTAGCGCCTGGTAGAAACGCTTGGAAGCATCGAAGTCTTTCGCAGGCACGAAAGGTCGAATGGCGAGGATCTGATCCATGATGATTCGTCACTCCCGAAGATGTTAGTGCCGCCGTTGTTGGCGAGACTGCGTAGAAATTTTATCAAGCTGCAGGGCATCGCGTAGCCCGCACCAACCGGTGGCATGAAGCATGATGGAACCCTTCCCCGATATCGATCAGACGAAGCCTTCTTTGGAGGTGAAGGGACGGCAGATCCTTGATGTCGAGAAAAAAACTCTTTGAACCACATTTAATCGATTGAAAATTGCACAAACGGGCTAGCACCCGATTTTGGCGATTGCGGCGCTTTTCTACCATTATCACAGCCCTTCGCAATTGTCCGGGGCCAACATCGTTAGCGGCATCACTGCCTGAAGCCGCCAACGCAACTGAGCGAGCGCCCGACCATGCAATACCTAAAATTCACCCCTGTTTTGCTGACCCTGTTAGCTGCGGCACAACCGCTTGTGGCGCAAGCCGACGTAACCGTAAAGATTGGACAAGTTTCGCCACTGACGGGTGAACTGTCCCACATCGGCAAGGACGATGAAAACGGTGTCCAACTCGCGATCGAGGACCTTAACGCCGAGAAAATCCACATTGGCGGACAGCCAATTACATTCGTGCTCGATTCGCAGGATGACGCAGCCGACCCGAAGACCGCTGTGACCGTGGCCCAGAAACTCGTTGATGACCGTGTATCGGGCATTGTTGGACACGCCAATTCCGGTACGTCGATCCCTGCTTCCAAAATCTATTCGGATGCAGGCATCCCGATGATTACCGAGTCTGCGACCAACCCGAAACTGACCGCTCAAGGATACAGGAGCGTTTTTCGCATGGTCGCTAACGACGTCCGGCAAGGGACTGTCATTGGAACGTATCTCGTGAAGGACCTGAAGGCCAGGAAGATTGCAATTGTCGATGATCGCACTGCCTACGGACAGGGCCTGGCCGATGAAGTCGAGAAGGCAGTCAAGGCTGCGGGCGGTACGGTGGTAGACCGTGAATATGGAACTGACAAAACGACTAACTGGATGGCGGTTCTCACGACTATCAAGAGTCGTGTTCCCGACGGCATCGTATTCACGGGCGGAGACACGCAAGCCGCAGCGTTCGCGCAGCAAGCTCAGCGACTTGGTCTGAAAGCCAAACTGATCGCCGGCGACGAGGCATGCACCCCTCAATTCATCAAGCTCGCAGGCGCGTCCGTGACTAGCGATACGTACTGCACACTTGCCGGCGTGCCTCCCTCAAAGATGCCTCAGGGCGACGCTTTCTTTAAACGCTATCAGCAGCGATTCGGCGTGCAAGTGCAACTCTATGCACCGTACGCCTATGACGCAGTGATGGCGATGGCAAGCGCCATGCAGGCTGCGGATTCAACGGACCCGAAGGTCTATCTGTCAAAACTGCAAACCCTGAAGCTGGACGGCGTGACTGGCCCGATCCAGTTCGATGAGAAGGGTGACATTCGCAACGGGGCGATTACGGTTCGGCAGTTCGGGCAGGGCGACTGGCATGACCGGAGCGTCGTCCGATAATAAGCGCGCTCGTCTTCCCGCCATTAAACGTCGGCTTATTCATCCAGGTCCACGGGCACACTCAGCCCGACCTTCACGCGGCTCATGCTCACCAGTGTTTTAAAGCGCTTCACGTTGTTATTGGCGAAAAAGAGCTGCCGGGTGAGGTCGTTGTACTGTTCCATGTTCTGCACTGTCAGGATAAGCACGAAGTCCCATTCGCCCGCGACGTAGTAGCACTGCTGGATCTGCGGACATAGTTCGAAGGTCCGCTTCATCGTGTCCAGCAGGTCGATCTGTTCGCTTTCAACTTCTACCGTTGTCACGATAGTAAGGGGGAAGCCGACTTTCTCCGGCGAAACGACGGCCGTGTATCGGTCTATCACGCCGTCGTCGGCCATCCGTCGCAGACGGCGATTAACCGCCGCAGTCGACAGATTCACCCGGGCACCGAGTTCGTTCTGGGGGATATGAGCGTCGCGCTGGACTTCGGCCAGCAGCTTGCGATCGAAGTCATCGAGGGCAGTGGCCATGGAATTGCGTCCAACCTCAAGTAGATAAATTTTTGCGTCGCGTCCCTCAACATGGGACGAAATTGCTCATCGCACGCAATATTATTAACGCATCGGTTGCGCGTCAAGCTGTCATTCGGCACGGAATCAACGCTGGGTGACGAAAAAACTTCGATGGCCTACGAAGTCAGTCTGGACGCGAAAATGCGCGAACTCATCGTGGTTGCAGTCGCGGTTTCGCTTCGATGCGACGGTTGTATCGCCGTGCACAGCGCCGAGGCCGTGAAGTTGGGCGCCACACGAGAAGAGATCGCAGAGGCGCTTGGCGTAGCAATCGCGCTTGATGCTGGCGCTACGATGGTCTATTTAGCCCGCGTGATGGATGCAATTGCTTAGATTAGTGGTCTGTAGAGATCCCAGTCCGATTGGTGCTTCAGATCACACCAGCACACAGGTCGCGGCCGCGGTTGGAAACGACCACGACGCCGACCTGATCAATCCCTGCCATGGCTGGATCAAGCTTCCATGCGCGGATCAGCCTTTGCCCGGCTAATATCACCCAGGAAAATCTTGTGGATGTTAGCGTCATAGACCCACTCACGGGCACGCTGCTGTATCAAGTCCATAAATGCCGGCGGTCCGCTGCAATAAATCTGTGAGTTGGCGTGGGTTGGACTGATGGCGTGGCAGATGTTCCGGGCAAGTTGCTCGGCAGACCTCTCGAAGTGGTGAGCGATCTTTCCACATCGTTCAAGTTCGCACAGTTCCTCCAGGAAAACAGCTCGTGCGGGTGTTCTCGCGAAGTTGTGCAGTTCAAAACTCTTGCCACTCGATGCAAGTTTTCTGGCGACGCCGGCGATGACTGCGATGCCAAGGCCGCCACCAAGCAGGATATATCGAGCTTTGGTGTCGACAGTGACAGGTGTGGTCTGTGGCTTCCCCACAAGGATCTCGTCCCCGTGATTCCAGGGGATGTCGAAATCTCGCTGCGCTGGTTCCCCGCTCACATCATGGCGGATTCCGAGAACATAGGCATCACGCCTGGATGACGAGCGAAACAAGGGGTAGGTTTTGACGACACCGTCATGGCCTCTCGGGACAGCATCGATCAATGCGCCGTCATCAAACGGTTGCAATTGCGATGCCGATTCAACCTCAACTTCAACGGCGAAATATCCCTGCGCAAGCTGCCACTTTCCTGTCACAAAGGCTGCGGTCATGCTGTCGTCCATATCGTCTCCAATAGGAACCCGGTACTGTAGAGAGGCGCCGCCTGCTAGTAGTTGGGGAGATAGGCTGGCGTGCGAAAGTTGAGAGTGATGCGTCGAAGTCAGAGTAGGGCGGGTCCAGAACGAGCACAAGACGGGCTGAGCGAATGACTTTTATATGGGTTGAGCGATAGTGAGCACCGATTTCATGGCTTCGACTTAACTCACGATAGCGCTTTATTTTCCGGAAAATTCGCCATTCCGCATTAATTTTCCAATTTTTTAACGTGCACCATGAGGCCGCCAGGCGCGCTGGGGCACGCGGCGAATTCAATGAACGATGACAACAGTTGCAAGAAGGCCCGTTATTCCTGCGTTAACCGGCGTTCGCTTCCTGGCAGCGTTGAGCGTAGCGCTGTATCACCTTTCGCCTGATGTCGCCGCATCGTTAGGAATATCGCCATTTTATTTCTATGAGAATTCGGGCGACCCTGTCGAATTGTTCTTCATTCTTTCGGGGTTCATCCTTACTTATACGCATCCGGAAATGGGTGGGGCAGAGGCGCCTGCCGTACGACAGTTCTATTTTTCCCGGTTCGCAAAAATCTACCCAATCTATTTATTGGGTTGGATCGTATTCGCGCCGTTGGTCTATTCGAACCTTGCGGCCTTGCACGGACACTCGGCTGGGTTATATGCGCGGCTCGTGTTTTACGGCGTGATTTCCCTGGCGTTGTTGCAAGCCTGGACGCCTGCCACTGCGAACGCCTGGAATACGCCCGGATGGTCGCTCTCTGCGGAAGCGGTCTTTTACGCGTCGTTTCCCTTCCTGTTTGCTTTCCTTAAAAATTGCAGCGTTGCGGTGCTGTTGAGTTTGATCGGGGCGTGCTGGTTATTTTCCGTTATTCCGACGTTGACGTTATTGTTCCTGCCGCCGGCATTGGGTCAGGCGTATTGGCTGCGAGAGCTGGTGAATTTCATGCCGGTGCTTCGGATAGGCGAGTTTATTGCCGGGATATGCATGGCGCGGCTTTATCTAAGCCAGGGGCTGAGTAAAACGGGTGTCTTCGATGTCGCTGCTTTTGCAGCTCTGGTTGCAGCAGTTGCGGTTATTGTGTTTGCCAATCATGTGTTGGCGAAGGCGTTGCTGTTTCCCGCTTTTGTCCTGCTTCTCTACAGTCTGGCGCGCGCGAAAGGGTTGTTTAGTGGCTGGCTTGGGAGCAAAACGATGGTCCTGCTTGGGGAGGCGAGTTTCGCATTCTATATTTTGCATGTGCCGTTTTTCAGGTATGCAAAGATGCTGTTTCCGAGCGTCGCAACGGGTCTTGTGCCATTTCTGGGATTTTTGCTCGTGTTGACGGCAATGTCGATTGCTAGCTTTCTGTTTATTGAAAAGCCCTTGTGTGGGTATCTTCGTAAGGTTTACAAGAGCTCGCGCTCACCGCGTTCAATTCGGCAACCTGAGCACGCGCATTAGGGGTTGGGTTTAGAGTTGTCGGGCGGGGGCGGGGCGGGGCGGGTTGCACGGGCTCTGGGGTTAGTGGTCAGGGGCATTGCAGGGTTGCTAGGTTCTGGCGTCAGCGGTCTGGTTCATTGCCGGGTTGCTGCTTTCCAGGTCTTCGCGCGTTTAGTGTTAGCTGATTTCTTTATCACTGTTAGCCACTGCGCGTGGCGGCGCGTCATTTCTTTGTCCAAAGCGACAAAGAAACGAAGCAAAGAAAACGCTTTCACCGCTCTACCCTAAGTGTCCACAGCGTGCAGTTCCATTTCATGGGTGCCCCAAAAGCACGGTGCTCGCCAGAGCTTAGGATGTGTGAAACCCTCCTTCTCGCGAATCCTGACAGTAAAACGCTTCGCCCCGTACGCTCTCGGGCAAGCACTAGCGACTGAACCCGCCCAAAGAGCGCCCCGCGCTATCCGCGGAAAACCAACCTCGAATTTGTACGCATGTCGAACCATTTTTTAAACCACCCAGAAATGGATCTGCAGAATGCTTAAGGCATAACCCGGCAAATAACATTGCAAACTGATAGCTAACCTGCGAAGCACCACAGCGGCAAATACGCGTGAGGCCGTGCGGGTTTCTATGGCAAGGGCGCTTGCCCGAGAGCGTACGGGGCGAAGCGTGTTAATGTCAGGATTCGCGAGAAGGAGGGTTTCACACATCCGTGGCTCTGGCGAGCACCGTGCTTTTCGGGTACCAATGAAATAAAACTGCACGCTGTGGACACTTAATTTTTAGAGAGGTGAAAGCGTTTTCTTTGCTTCGTTTCTTTGTCGCTTTGGACAAAGAAATGACGCGCCGCCACGCGCAGTGGCTAATAGTGATAAAGAGATCAGCTAACACTAAACGCGCGAAGACCTGAAAAGCAGCAACCCGGCAATGAACCAGACCGCTAACGCAAGAACCTAGCAACCCGGCAATGAACCAGACCGCTAACATCAGAGCCTAGCAACGCTGCATTCAACCAGACCACCAACCCCAAAACCTAGCAATCCACTTCTCTGCCCACCCCCCTGACTCACCGCCCAAGCCGCCCCCCGATCCCCACACCAGCCACCACCAAACCCCGAGTGCGAACGCCCCCCCCTCATGGAAGGGTAACCGGCACCGGCCGCGTCAACAAATCCACATACAGGCTAAAGAACCGGTTGTTATCGAACTGAGTGACATAGGCAATTTTCTGCGGTGAAGCACCGGCCGCCGGTTGATCCGGATAGACCATCACATGACCCTGATTCTCGCCGCTGCTCGTATCGATATCCAGGTACGCGCTCTTCGTCTGCGTCGCGTAAGTCGGATCCGTAAAATAAGCGATAGTCAGCGTGTCGTAGATGTCCGTGTTAGTGCTAAGCGCGTTCGCATTGGTCGTCGCATAAATCTTCGTAACGGCGGTCTGCTTGCTCGGATTGTTGGAGATCTGGTCATAGACGCTCTGCGTCAGCGGCACGGTATTCGTTACATCCAGCGGAATCACGACTTGAGGAATCGTCGTTTGAAGCACCGTGCGCACGGCTAGCGGATCAAACCACCAGTTCAGTTCGCCCACGGCATTCGCATTGCCCGGCACGGCCATCGCACCGCCCATATAAATAATCTGCTTGATCAGCGGTGCGATTTCCGGCGCCTTTTTCAGTGCAAGCGCAAGATTGGTCGGCGGCCCGACTTCCAGAATAGAGACCTGATTCGGATAACGCTTGATCGTATCGATCATGAAATCAGACGCGTTTTCCGCCTGCAGTTTCGTACTCGTGGCAAAGCCGTCCGGCGGGGCGATAAGTTGCGAAGCTTGCGTGGGTTCGGGGCGGCTCCAGGCGCCGAAATAACCGTTGGGATTGGCGGCTTGCTGCGCGCGAATACTCGCGACATCGTATTGCAGCGGATAATCCGCACCGGCGTAGACGCCCACGGTGTTCTGTACACCCATCCGCTCCACGGCTTTGAGTGCGTCCGATTGTTCCTGCAATAGCCAGTCATTGCCCGTGACTACAGTCAAGCCGAGTAAATTCACTTTCCCCTGCGCCATCAATTGCGTGGTCATGGCAAAGAGCTGGCCGTCATCGCCCATCGTATTGAAGTCTGAATCCATGATGACCTTTGGCGCAGTCGCCAAAGGCCCGGAGTTCGAATTTCCGCTTCCACCGCAAGCTGTCAAAAACACGGAAGCCACCAGGACAAACGCGGGTTTTGAGTTCATTGCTTTTCCCATTAAAGGTTAGTTGGATGACGAAAAACAACTGCCGCGGAGAACCATGCAGCAGCTTGGGCGATGGCGTGACCAGCCCCTGCAACGGGGCAGCACGGTTTCGACGCTTCAAACTCAATGTCGTAACTGAATCGCGTAACTAGATCGGATATCCAAATCTATTGTCCGGGACACTTGATGCGTCCCGGACAGCGAAGGTCAGGGAGCGCTGTCGACTTCCTGGCGAGTCGGAATGGAGGGCTGTGCGCCGGCGCGTGTAACGGAAATAGCGGCCGCCCGCTGGGCAAGACTGATCGCCGCTTCTATGGGTTGACGCGCGGCCAACTGGGCGGCGAAGACGCCGATGAAAGTATCGCCGGCAGCAGTGGTGTCCACCGCGTTCACCTTGGGCGCGGAGTAGTGCGTCCCTTCGCCTGCTTCAGGCAACAGATACGCGCCTTGCGAACCCAGCGTCACGATGACGTTACGCGCGCCCGCTCGCTGAAGTTCTTTGGCCGCCCTGCGTGCACCGCTTTGCGATTCGACCGGCAATCCGGCGAGGATGGCCGCCTCGACTTCGTTCGGGACCAGATAGTCGACCAACGGCAGCCACTCGGGCGGAAGCGGACCAGTAGCCGGCGCCGGATTTAATACGGTTAGCTTACCAAATCGCCGGGCAGTGACCAGCGTGGCATAGACCGAGTCCCATGGCGTCTCGAGCTGACATACCACCACATCGGCAGCCTTGATCACCGCCTCGTGGCGCTTGACCATCTCGGGGGTAACCTGGCCGTTGCTGCCGGGCACCACCACGATCGTGTTCTGGCCGTCGTCCGCTACGGTGACGATCGCAACGCCACTCGGCACTGACGGGTCGGTTTCGACCGCGCTGCAATCGATTCCTTCGGCCTCGAGGTCTGCCAGCCGCAATGCGCCGTTGGCGTCGCCGCCCACGCATCCGGCCATCGCCACGCGACCCCCGATTCGGGCTGCAGCCACCGCCTGGTTAGCTCCCTTGCCCCCGGAGATTTGCGAGAACTCGTGGCCGCTGATCGTTTCGCCCGGACGCGGCAAATGCGGCGATCGCGCGACCAGATCGGTATTGATACTCCCCATGATGAGGACGGAACCCTGCTTGGTTTCTTTGGACATTTCAATTTCTCCTGCTGGCGAACCGGCGGGTCACCGGGCTTGGGCGTTTGCTGAGGATGCGCAATCAGTACACGCAACAAGCACACTAAGATCAAGCCGGGACGCTACCGATATCGCGAATAATAGGGACGCATTTCTTCAGGCATCCATGGTGTGCGTGCCAAGCGCAAATCAACGATCCAAAGCTCAACCGCACGAATGCTTCGAATGAGGGCGCTGCGCACGCTTACATGATGCGCCGTTTGCTGCGGTACGTATCCAGCACGACTGCCACCACAATCACCGCGCCAGTGATGATCCGCTTGGTCGGCTCGTTCGCGCCTATCTGCGCGAGGCCGGCTGCGAGTACCGAGATGATCAGGACACCAAAGAATGTGCTGATAACAGAGCCGCGTCCACCCATCAAACTCGTCCCGCCGATCACGACTGCGGCAATCACCTGTAGTTCGATTCCTGATCCGGCATTAGGATCGGCCGCTTCAAGCCGGGAAATCTGGAACAGTGCGGCAAGTCCCGAGAGCAAGCCCATCAGCGCAAATACGATGACCTTGTACGGCCGCGGGTTGACACCGGCCAGGCGCACGGCTTCCTCGTTGGTGCCAATGCCGACCAGGTAGCGGCCAAAAACCGTCCGGGTCAGCACGAGCTGCGCCACGATCATCACGGCGATAGCAATCAGGAACGAAGGAGAAATGCCGAACGCGATGGGGTTCGAGAGAAAGTCGAGGGCATCGCCTATATACGCCGTGCGCGAGTTCGTCATCTGGTAAGCAAGACCGCGTGCCGCTTCCAGCACGCCCAGCGAGACGATGAACGAAGGGATGCGCCACCCCACCGTCACGGCGCCGGTCACGCAGCCGGTAAGCGCCGCGCCGGCCATGCCGAGCAACGCGGACGGCAGCGCTCCCCAGTGCCATTGCAACGCGGCGACGCTGGTCACTGCCGCGCCCAGTGCCAGGACCGATCCCACTGACAGATCGATACCCGCAATGATCAGCACGAACGTCATGCCGACCGACATCACCACCAGATCGGGAATCTGATTCGCGATGGTGCTGAAGGTGTCGTAGCTCAGGAAGTGCGAGCTCAGCACGGAGAACAGCGCGATCATCGCGATCAACGCACCCATCAGGCCCAGGTAGTTCGAGAAACCCAGCCGCGTGCCGATCGGCTTCGCGCTCTTGGGCGGCTCCGTTTGCGTTTTTGGCGTCGTTGTTTGTGCAGTCATGACTGGTGCTCCGTGATAGGGGTGTCCGGCGTCTCGGCGCCCGGTTCAATAGATTCGTTGAGGATTTTATCCCGGGCCGCATAACCGGCGAACGCTGCAGCGAGCAACGCGTCTTGCGACCAGTTATCGCGTTCGAAGACGCCGGTCATGCGTCCCGCCGACATCACGCCGATCCGGTCGCAGATCAGCATCAACTCGCGCAGGTCGCTTGAGACGACCACCAGCGCGCGGCCTTCGCGAGCCTGGGCGCCCATCAGCGCGTAGATGTCGAACTTGGCGCCGACGTCGATGCCGCGCGTGGGTTCATCGAAGAGCAGGACGGTGCAATCGCGAGCGAGCCAGCGGCCGATCACGACCTTCTGCTGGTTGCCGCCCGAGAGTTCGGACACGGGTTGCGCGGCGCTCGATGTGCGGATTCGCATGGCGTCGATCTGCTTCTGCGCGAGTGCGGTCTCGCGGCGGGCATCGATAAAACCATGCTTCGATACTGCCCCGATATTGCCAAGCGAAATGTTCGCGGCAATGGGTTGAGGCAGCAACAAACCTTCGCCCTTGCGGTCTTCGGTGATCAGTGCGATGCCTTGGTTCACAGCATCGGAAGGCGACTTGATGCTGACCGTCTTGAGCGCCGCACCGCGATGCGCGATCGAGATGCTGCCGCTATCCGCCCGGTCCGCGCCGTAGATCAGCCGCATGAGTTCGGTCCGGCCTGCGCCGATCAGACCGCTGATGCCGAAGATCTCGCCGGCTTTTACTTCAAACGATACGTCGCGCACGGCGTGGCCGTGCGTCATGCCTTGGACCTTGAGTGCGGTCGCGCCAATCCGGCGTTCGCCGAGGTCGATGCGCTCGCCAATATCGCGTCCGACCATGAGCGTGACGAGCTTGTCGCTGGTGAGGTTGCGCATGGCGTCGACGTGCACGAGGCGCCCGTCGCGCAACACAGCCGCGCGTTCGGCGATGCGCGTCAATTCCTCCAGCCGATGCGAGATATACACCAGCGCAACGCCGCGCGATTTCAGGCGCTCGACTTGCTCGAACAGCAGGTCGACTTCGCGCGCCGTGAGCATGGCGGTGGGTTCATCGAGGATCAGCACACGGCAATCGCCAATCAGGTTGCGCGCGATCTCGACCATCTGCTGATGGCCGATACCGAGTTCGCCCACGAGCGTATCCGGGTCGATAGCATCGAGTCCGACCTGGGCCATCGCCTGACGCGCGTCTTCGCGCAGCGTCGTGCGATCGATCCAGCCGAGTCCGCGTTTTGGCAGACGATTCAGAAAGAGGTTTTCAGCAACCGACAGCGTGGGCAGCAGGTTCAGTTCCTGCATCACCATGCGCACGCCGAGCGCTTCGGCGTCGCCGCGGCTTGCCGGCGCGTACGAGATGCCACCGAGCTGCATGGAGCCGGTGGTGGGCGTGACAAGGCCGCCTACGATCTTCGAGAGCGTGCTCTTGCCGGCGCCGTTTTCGCCTGTCAGCGCGAGCACTTCGCCGGGACGCAAATGGAGCGAGACGTCCGCGAGCACCGGCTCGACGTAGGTCTTGCCGATCCCGTGAATGGTCAGCACCGGCGCTATGTCGGCGGGAGGAACGTTTGGACTGGGCATCGCTTATGAGAGGCTAGGGCGGGTACTGAAATGCGAGTTCCGCCCCGCCTGTTGATGGCCGGGGCGCACTACGCGTTTGAACATTTGAAGCTCAGAAGCTAAAGCCGGGCGCGTCGGAATACTCTACGCTGCTTGCAGCATTCAGGCATACATGAATGCGTCGTCACGGCTCACCGCGACGACGCATAATTTGACGCGCTTACTTGGTGACGAGATTGACCGGCGTTTCCACCACGCTCGACAATTCCGATTGTTTCTGATGCGCGGAGAGCGCCTTCAAAGCGGTGTCGATACCAAATACCGCTTGTTTTGCGGCGTATTGATCGGCGGTCGCGAGCACCCGGCCGTCGGCGAGCATTGGCTTGATGGCGTTGATGTTGTCGTAACCCACGACCTGCACCTTGCCCGCTTTACCGGCCGCCCGGACCGCAGCCACCGCGCCGAGCGCCATGTTGTCGTTGCCGCAGAGCAGCGCCTTGATGTTCGGGTTCGCGTTCAGGATCTGCGATGCCACCGCATTGCCCTTGTCGATTTCCCAGTCGCCCGATTGCAGCGCAACTACTTTCATGCCGCCTGCTTGCATCGCTTGCTTGAAGCCGGCCGTGCGTTGCTGTGCGTTCGTCGTGGTCGACACACCTTCGATAATGCCGACTTCGTCGCCAGCCTTCAGTTTCTTGACCAGGTAATCACCGACCAGCCGCGCGCCCTTTGCGTTGTCCGGTCCAACGAACGGCACGTTCAGGTCTTTCGACTTGAGCACCTCCGGATCAAGCTGGTTGTCGATATTCACCACAATGATGCCTGCATCCACGGCTTTCTTGATGACCGGAACGAGGGCCTTCGAATCAGCCGGGGCGATCACGAGCGCATCGACCTTCGAGACGATCATCTGCTCGACAATGCGAATCTGGTTCGCGGTATCGGTTTCGTCCTTGATGCCGTTCGAGATGAGCGTGAACTTGCTCGAGTTATGAGCCTGATAGTCTTTGGCGCCGGTTTCCATGGTGAGGAAGAACTCATTGGCGAGTGACTTCATCACGAGGGCGACGACGGGTTTTTTCGCCGTTTGAGCGAATGCCGACGAGACAGGCAAGAGCGAGAATGCGGCTGCGACTGCAGTTGCTGCGGTTGCAGCGAGTACGCGGCGCCGTGCTGGGTTGGCCTTGCGGGTCATAAAGTCTCCGTTAATTAGTTCGCTCTTCGGTCTACTTAGGGAATAGCCGTCGAGTCGCTTAGTCAGTTAGTCAATTAATCGCTAAGTCGGTGAGTCAGTAAATCAGGTTGAAAGGCCATGCTCGTTGCCGCATCGCTTTAACGCCAATACGTGAAAACCCGATGCATGAGCCGTAGCGTGAATCAAGCGGCAATCCAGCCCATCCGGGTCTAATGCTATCCTCGCGATTCGCGATATGCTACGTCTAAAATCGAAAGCGAGCGTTTCAAAAATGGAACACGTTGACTGGGACGACCTGCGGCTTTTGCTCGCCATCGCCCGTGAAGGAACCATGAGATCGGCGGCCGCGGCATGCGATCTTAGCGCGGCGACGTTGTCGCGCCGCTTGACGGAGCTGGAAAGAAGACTAGGTGAACCCCTGATTGACCGCGTGCCTTCCGGGTGTGCTGTGACTGCGTTCGGGCAGCGGGTGCTTGCATGGGCCGAGCAGATGGAGACGCTCGCGCATCAGATCGAACGGGCCGGGGATGTCACCGGTTCTCATGGTCTTGAGGGGACGGTCAGGATCAATGCGGTCGAGTGGATGTCCTACATCCTGATGAAGTTACTGGGATCGTTCCAGGAAAGGTTTCCCGGACTGGCCATTGAAGTGCTGACTTCGCAGCAGCCGTATAACCTTGCCCGTCGCGAAGCGGACATTGCCATCTGGTCGGAGTGTCCGGACGAGGGAGACTTGTATGTACGCCGGATCGGCAAGGTCCGCTTTGGTTTATATGCATCGCGGGACTATTACCTTCGTCACAAGGTGGCGATCAAGAAGAAGGAATGGAGCAAGCTGTCATTCGTCGGTTACGACGAGCGCCGGGGCGATCATCCTGCAGCTCGCTGGCTCAAGACATTGCCGGGCGCGCCCGCGCCGAGCCTTCGCAGCAGTTACGTGCTGGGCGTATTCGATGGCGTGCTGGGCGGCTCGGGCCTGGGCGTGCTCGCGCAACTGGCGGGCGACACGACCAGTGATCTGGTGTGCATCGAACCGCATATCAGGGAGCTGGACCAGGATGTATGGATGGTCTTGCATCCGGCGCTGCGCGGCAGCGAGCGCATACGGGCGGTGTCGAATCTGGTCGCCGATATTTTTAGGTGACTTAGGCTGCGACGACAAGGCTTGCGTTAAGGCGCGCGGGTTTCCACACACGTGCCACAAGCGGTTCACTGAACCCGGCGATTTTCCAGTGCTTCGATTTCCATTCAAAGAGCGCGATTTTTGAATGTGGTCAATGAATATCGGGGCATTCTATCTGCCATAATCCGGTCGGTTTCGCTTTGTTCAAAGAACTCGGAAAATCCATGAAATACAAAAATAAATGGCGGCGCGGGGGCGTTCTGTGGGTTGGCGCGGTGGTCTGCACGGTGGCGCTCGCCGCTCTCACCGCTACAACTTCTGCACTGGCGGCGATGCCTGCGGGACAGGATTCGTCGTCGGGGTCGGGGAATGCGCTTGGCGACGCAAGTGCGCGGCGCGGCTTGCTGGCCAACGGTGCGGCAGACGAACCGCAGGCGTCGGGGAATGGCGTTAACGGCAGCATTACCGAATTGCAGCAGATGATCCGCGATGGGAAGGTCATGGAAATGCGCACGACCTATAACGGCAGTTATGGCGCGAGCATGTTGTTCTATCCGGATCAGATGACTTACTACGTCGCGCTGTTTCAGCAAAAGAAGTTTTGGCGGGTGATCAAGACGCAGACCGATACGCGTGCCGAAGCGGTTTATGCGGACTTCGCTAAGTCCACGGCCCAGCTTGCTGCTTCGGAAATCAGTCGCGAGAAGCTGGAGGCTGAAAACGCGTACGCGGATCGGTTGATTGCCTTGCAGCAGAACCGGGCGAACCGCTTGCAGGCTGATGTCGATGTGGCGCGCGCGCAGCAAAGCCAGGTGGTGGATCGGCAGGCGGAACAGCAGGCAGCTATTGTCACGTTGCGGGCGCAGCAGGATGCGGCCCAAGCTGAATTGCGGGCATTGCAGAGCAAGGTGCAGGATCTTCAGCGTCAGACGGATGGGGATTTAATGCCGTTGGCTAGGTGACTTGTTTTGGTTGGTTTCCGGGGTGTTGGGTTTAGTGGTTGGGGGCGGTTCTCGGTTCCGCAGGTTCCGGGGTAGCGGTCGGGGTCAATGCCGGGTTGCACGGGTTCTGCGTTAGCGGTCTGGTTCATTGCCGGGTTGCTGCTTTCCAGGTCTTCGCGCGTTTAGTGTTAGCTGATTTCTTTATCACTGTTAGCCACTGCGCGTGGCGGCGCGTCATTTCTTTGTCCAAAGCGACAAAGAAACGAAGCAAAGAAAACGCTTTCACCTCTCTAAAAATTAAGTGTCCACAGCGTGCAGTTTTATATCATTGGTACCCGAAAAGCACGGTGCTCGCAAGAGCCACGGATGTGTGAAACCCTCCTTCTCGCGAATCCTGACAGTAAAACGCTTCGCCCCGTACGCTCTCGGGCAAGCACTAGCGACTGAACCTGCTCAAGGAGCCCCCGCGCTATCCGCGGAAAACCAACCTCCAAATTTGGATGCATGCCGAACCATTTTTTAAACCACCGAGAAATGGTTCGGCAGAATGCGTGAGGCCTAACCCGCAAACTCATAGCTAACCCGCGAAGCCCACAGCGGCAAATACGCGTGAGGCCCTGCGGGAACGTGGGGCACTGGTGCTTGCCCGAGAGCGTACGGGGCGAAGCGTGTTAATGTCAGGATTCGCGAGAAAGAGGGTTTCAAACATCCGTGGCTCTGGCGAGCACCGTGCTTTTGGGGTACCCATGAAATGGAACTGCACGCTGTGGACACTTAATTTTTAGAGAGGTGAAAGCGCTTTCTTTGCTTCGTTTCTTTGTCGCTTTGGACAAAGAAATGACGCGCCGCCACGCGCAGTGGCTAATAGTGATAAAGAGATCAGCTAGCACATAACTCGCGAAGACCTGAAAAGCAGCAACCCGGCAATGAACCAGACCGCTAACGCAAGAACTTGGCACCCACCCCGACGCCTGCCCGCTAACCTCAGAACCACCCCGCACCCACCCCGAGTGCGAACGAAAAAAACAGCATGATCAATAAGCTTCCTTGACGCTAACCCGGCTCACGGCCTTGCCGCCCACCAGACAGACAATGACCACGGCTAGCAAAAGCGCACACAACGCTAACCGCAGCCCCACAAAACCAGCGCCCAGTCCAATCAGCGGCGGTCCCACCAGAAAGCCGGCATAACCCGCCGTGGCGGCCATGGAAACACCGACCGCCGGCGTTGCCGTTGAGCGCCCCGCGGCACTAAAAATGACCGGCACAATATTAGCCAACCCGATTCCAACCAAGGCAAATCCCACACAAGCGGTAACCACGTTTGGATAGCCAAGCACTAGCGCCAACCCGACGACTGCAATAAACCCGCCACTCGCGACCACGACACTTGCGCCTAAGCGCCGAACCGATACATCTCCGACTATCCGGCATGCCGCCATCGCGAACGCAAACGACGAATAGCCGAGCGCTGCTGCACTTGCCTGCGTATCGAGTGCCGAGCGTAAGAACACCGCGCTCCAGTCCGCCACCGCGCCTTCGACCAACATGCAGAGAAAGGCGAGGGCAGCGAGTTTCATGACGCCCGCGCTAGGCAAGACAAAACCGCTAGCCGACGCCAACACCCTCGGTCCAATATCCCTCAGCGCAAATACAGCGCCGGTCAAAACAAGCGCACCAATAACAACATCGGGCAGCAATAATCCGCCTATCGAGCCGATACCGTTGGCCTGAAGCGCCGCGCCTCCTGCTGCACCTATCAAACCGCCCATGCTCCAGGCTGCATGAAACGACGACATGATCGGTGCCCGCCATTCGCCTTCAATTGCGCTGGCGTGTCCGTTCATCGATACATCGAGTGCCCCATTCGCAGCGCCTAAGGCAAAGAGCACCACGCATAACAAAGCGAAGTCCGGGACCAGCGCAGGCAAGGGCAGTGCAACCACGAATGCAACGCCCAGGAATGCGGTGACGCGGCCGCTTCCAAATCGCGGCGCCAGCCTGCCCGCAAGCGGCATGGCGACAATTGCGCCCAACGCAAAACAGAACAATGCGATTCCAAGCGAGGTATCGCTTAGCAATAAAGCTTCCTTGATCCGCGGGACTTCAACGGCCCACGCACCAATGCCCAGCCCGTTTGCGAGAAATACAGCAGCGGTGGCAATACGTTCAGCAACGGGTCTCATGATTGAGCTCCTGAATGAGCCACGATCACATTGCCGCAGATCTTTTCGAACTCGCTTAGCCGCTGCGCGGAGATGTCCGCCTCCACGATCAGATGCTCGACGCCGGAGCTTGCCACCACAAAAAAAGGCGCTGCGGTCATCAGTTTCTCCGACGTCATAGCAATGGCGATCTGACCGCTCGATTTGACCATCGCGCGTTTAAGCTCGGCTTCCTCCGCCTCGAACGCAGCCACGCCCTCGTCGGGGTCCATCGCACACGCACCGAGAAAACAGAGGTCAGCCTTGATTTGCTGGACCTGCAGAAGGGCAGTGGACCCGAGAGAACCCGCTCCGCGCGCGCTCATTCGGCCGCCAATCAGAATGACATCGAAGCCAGGACGATCGAGCAAACGCGAGCAGGCATCGGGGGAATTGGTCACTACAGTCAAGCCGGCGTTTTCCGGAAGCGCCGCCGCAATAGCGACGTTGGTCGACCCGGCATCGAGCAGGATGAGCTGCCCCGGCCGCACAATGGACGCCGCCGCAACGGCCAGCTGGGCCTTTCGATCAGCCGCTTCGCGCAGACGAGTGGACCCGGCCGGCGCAGCGGGCGAGATCAGCAATGCGCCGCCATACACGCGCTTGCAATGACCGGCGTCGGCCAGATCACGCAGATGGCGGCGAATCGTGTGCTCGGAGGTGTTGAATTCGAGCGCGAGTCCGGCCGCCAGCACGCGGCCATGCGACCGTAGACGGTCGAGTATCAGCTTTGCGCGTTCGTCGGGAAGCAACCCGTCTACGGCATCACGCCGGGTTCTTTGCATGTTGTTGGTCTCTATTTGGATTGCTCATTCATCGTATATCGCTCATAAACGAGCATAAATTATCATGAACGAGCAGGAGCCGGCAAGAATTTTGATGCCCGTATTTCCTCGCCGACGCGTTCGCATTGACCGCGACCTAACGGACTGCGGAACTGCGAGATTAGGATGCGATCATCATGTGACGAGCTTAATCCGGCCATTTGCACGGACGGGCGCGACAGATAAGGGAAGAAACGTGGAACTACGACACCTGAGGTATTTCGCGGCGGTCGCCGACAATCAGAGCTTCCGGCTGGCCGCCGAGCGCATCAATGTCACGCAGCCGGCGATTACCCGCCAGATACAGGATCTTGAACAGATGCTGGGCGCCCGGCTTTTCGATCGCACGCCGCAGGGTGTCAAGCTGACTGTCGCCGGCGAACTATTCCTGCGCGAAGTTCGCAAGTCGCTCGGCATTCTCGAGTCGGCGACGCACGCCGTGCGACTGGTTGCATCAGGGCTTCAGGGAACGTTGCGGCTTGGGGTAGTCGAGAATGCAAGTTGGGATGGCTTGGTCCCCGATGCATTCAACAATTTTCAGCGCGAAGCGCCCGAGGTGAGCATCCATCTGGCGCCCATGAACACGCCGGAGCAGGTTGCCGAGATCCTGGCCGGGACGCTCGATGGCGGGTTCATCTACACCTACGGCGAGCTTCCGCGCGCGCTGCATGTGTTGCCTCTGGCTATCGACGATGTGGTGGCTGCCGTACCGCGAAGCTGGAATTTTCAGGAGGGCCAGCCCATCTCCGCGCGTGACCTGAATGGCCGACCAGTGGTCTGTTTTCCGCGGGCAACGTACCCGGCGTATTACGACATGCTGGTCAGCGCCTGCAGCGAAGCAGGATTGACATTAGACGTGGTGCAGGAAGTGCCGACCGAGGCGGCAATTCTGTCGCTTGTCTCCGCGGGCATGGGCGCCGCTATCGTCAATGCTGCGAATCTCGGGCGGCCGCCGGCGCGTGCGCAGTTCGTGCGCTTCACCGATCTATCGGTGCAGATGCCGCTGGCGTTCGCGTATCTGGAGACCAATCCAAATGCAGCATTGCAGCGATTGCTTCGCGTTCTCGGCACGATGCTGCAGCCCGATTTGAGCGACGAGAGTCATAACTTGGCCGTTAAACAGCAGCAGTAGTTCGTCACACGAAGCGCCACGCAAAGCCGCCCTTGCTCTGCGCTGAAACATCCACAACACCCGCCGATGTCCCGGCAAAGTGCGGCGTGAACACCGTCGCGTCCGTTTCGACCGCGCGGTCGAGCACCCATCGACGCGAGATAGTTGCGCGATCCTTGTCGGCACAAAACACCGAACTCCACGCCGGGCGATAGACCTGGATCGGGTGATGCCATACGTCGCCGCTAAAAAGCGCGTGCGCACCCGCGGACTCAATTTCTATCGACATGTGTCCGGCGCTGTGACCGGGTGTCGGATGAAAGCGGATGCCCGGCAGATATTCGCCGCCCTCCGGACCGACTTCTTCCGCGAGGTCCGCGTCGATCACCGGCAGCACGCTGTCGTCGAAAACCATACGCCGGCTCTCGCCAGCCGGCGTGTCGAAGAACTCCCGCTCGGCGCGTGGGAAAACGTAACGCGCGTTGGGAAAAGTGGGCACCCAACGGCCGTTATCGAGCCGAGTATTCCAGCCTACGTGGTCCACATGCAGATGCGTAAGCAGCACGAAATCGATTTCTTCGGGCTTCACTCCGGAGCGCGCAAGCCGCTCGATATATGGCGTATTCAACTGGTGGAAAAGGGCGCTGAATGGACGGTCCTTATGATTGCCGCTAGCGGTGTCCACCAGAATGACCTTGCCGCCTATTCGCAATACCCACGTGTTGACGCTCAGAGCGAAGTGTTCGGCGGCTGCATCGACTTGTCCGTCAGCGAGCCAAGCGTGATGTTCCTGAATCACGGCGGGATCGAAATCGGCGAACAGCTTGTCCGTCTTGAACTGAAACTGCTGTTCAATCACGCGCGTGATCAACGCGTCGCCAACGCGATAAGTCGTCGATGGTTCATCCATGAGGGGTCTCCGTTCGTGACTCGATAGGATTAAGGAGCATCGCGACCGCGCCGGCGAGCGCGATGGCGACGATCGTCAACATGCCGGCCTGCATATCGCCGGTGAGCGTCTTCACGACCCCGATGATGATTGGACTCGCGAAGCCGCCAAGCGCGCCGCAAATGTTGATGAAGGCAATCCCGCCCGCAGCCCCCGCGGTGCCCAGATACCCCGCAGGCAGCGCCCACAGGACAGTGTATGACGCCCAGAGCATGGCGGTGGACAGCGCAATGGCCGGCAGTGCGATGCCGAGCTTGCCCGGGTACAACCCGGCGATGGCAAGCGCGATAGCCCCCACGATGCTGGCGAGCGCACTATGGCGGCGGCGTTCGTTACGACGGTCCGAGCTGCGGCACAGCCAACCCATCGCGACAATGGCTGCAACATAAGGTAAGGATGACCACAGACCTATCGCCATGGTGCCGGCAACGCCTGCGGTCTTGAGGAACGCAGGCAGCCAGAAACTCACCGTATAAATTCCTGCGATGACGCAAAAGTTGCTGAAGGCGAGCGTCAGTACGCGCGGGTCGGAGACAACGGTTCTCAATGATTGATGCCGCGCTTCGCTCGCCGCGCGGTTCAGGTGTTGTGCATCGAGATCGCGGCCAAGCAGGGCCTTCTCTTCATCGGAGAGCCAGCTTGCGTGTTGCGGACGATCATCGAGGAAGAAGAATGCAACCACGCCCAGCACGCAGCACGGCAGGCCTTCGATGATAAACATCCACTGCCATCCTTCAAGTCCATGCGTGCCCGCCAGCGTGGTCATTGCCCAGCTTGACAACGGTCCGCCGATAACGCCGCCTATCGGTCCAGCCCACATCACGACGGCCATCGCGCGAGCGGCGCGCGATGGCGCGTACCAGTACGTCAGGTAGAGCACCATTCCCGGTGCGAAGCCTGCTTCGAACACACCCAGCAGGAAACGCAGCGCATAGAACGTGTGGATGTCGCGGACGAACAGCATGGATGCGGACGTGATGCCCCACAGCACCATGATGCGCGATAGTGTTTTTCGCGCACCAATCCTCGGCAACAGCAGGTTGCTGGGAATCTCGAACAGTACGTAGCCGATAAAAAAGATGCCCGCCGCGATCCCGTAGGCTGCGTCGGAGAACGAGAGCTGGCTTTGCATCTGCAGCTTCGCGAAGCCGATGTTGATGCGGTCGAGATACGCGAGCATGTAGCAGAGCGTCAGGAACGGCAGCAAGCGCCACGTGATCTTTCTGTACAGCGCATCGCGCGCGTCGATGCCTTCGGTCAGGGGGATGGCGGACATGGGTATCTCCGGGTTCATTGCTTGCCTGTGTCGGCTGCCACGAGCGCAACACAATCGCCCGGCTCGACGCTTGCAAATGAACGCACGATGACGACCACGCCTTCGGTGCGAAACTTCAATTCGACGGGCTTGGCCCACGGCGCATGCGCATCGAAGATGCGTCCGGCCAGATCGCCGGCGCTCACGCGGTCGCCGAGTTTGAATACCGGCTCGAAGATCCCGCGTGTGGCCGCGAAGACGTAATGCCGCTCGCCGTCAACGTGCAGCCATCGTGTGTCGTAACGCGGTGCCGGCAGCGGTTCGCTGGCGCAGATGCCGAGTGCCGCAAGTACCCGCTGCAGACCTTCCTCCACGATCGCCAGGCCTTGCGGATTGCAGGTTGCATAGCCGCCGAATTCGCCGCACAGAAACAGCTTCCCTTGACTTTCGATCGCGGCGCCATAGGTACGATCCTCGCCTAGCAGGTCCATGACCATCGCGTTGGGCGCGGCGAACGCATCGACGATCCGCTTATATTCACGCCGTTGCTCAACGTCGACGGGTGGCGCCACCAGCAGCGTCGGCAGATGATCGAACGACGCACCGCCCGCGTGGATATCGAAGACGAAATCGGCGCGGGGGAATAGTTCGGTGTCCACATAATGCGCGATCATCTCCGTGATGGAGCCATCGCGACGGCCCGGGAAAATGCGGTTCATGTTCGCGCCATCAATAGGTGAGGTTCGCCGCCCCGCGAGAAACGCGGGAAAGTTAAGACCCGGCACGACGATCAGGCGACCGCTGATTTGCATCGACGGCATGCGTTGCAGCAATTTCATCAGGGCAATCGGACCTTCGTATTCGTCGCCGTGATTGCCGCCGGTGAGAAGCGCCGTCGGGCCGTCGCCGCGTTTAAGGACGGCGATCGGGATCGGAATGTGCCCATAAGCCGAGCGGTCGACGGAATGCGGCACGCGCAATGTGCCGGTCCGGAAGCCTTCTTGTTCGAAATCGATATCCGTCGAAATGCGGGATCGGTCGGTGGCCATGGTTCGTCTCCTGAATATGGGCTGAGTGCCTGCGGCGAATGCAAACGACGCAGCGATGCCCGTACTATCGGAAATCGATGTGATTTATGCCAATGCCGATTGATGGCGAGCGTGATGCCCTGGAGGCATCACGCTTCGAGCGTGGTCTCAAGAAGGTGCATCCGACCACGCGGCAGGACACCGGGATCCTGTTAATCCCTTTAATAGGATGATGTCACTACTTCAATGGAACCAGAATTGCCCGGATAGTGGCGGCGACAACCCAGGAGATTTCAACATGCGTATTTTTCTTACCGGTGCGACAGGTTTCATTGGCGCGGCCATTGTTCCCGAACTTATCAAGGCCGGTCATCAGGTGATCGGCATGACGCGCTCGGAAGCGGGCGCTCAGGCGCTGATCAACGCAAGGGCGGAAGTGCATCACGGAACCCTGGAGGATCCGGAGAGCCTGCGCAGCGGCGCTGCGAAAGCAGACGGTGTCATCCACACGGCATTCGATCACGATTTTTCGAAATTCGTGGAGAATTGCCAGAAGGACAAGCGGGCAATCGAGGCGCTCGGCGCTGCGCTCGCGGGTTCTGACCGGCCTCTGATCATCACCTCCGGGACGGGCATGGGCAGCCCTGGACCGGGTCAATTGGCGACCGAGGATGTCTGCAATTTCGATCATCCGAATCCGCGTGTCGCATCCGAATTAGCCGGCAAGGTGCTCCTCGAAGCGGGTGTCAACGTGTCGGTGATGCGACTCCCTCAAGTTCACAACCCATTGAAGCAAGGTCTTATCACGCCGCTCGTGGCCGTCGCTCGCGAGAAAGGCGTTTCCGCTTATGTGGGCGAGGGCCGCAACCGCTGGCCCGCCGGCCATCTCTCCGACGTGGCGCTTCTGTACCGCCTCGCTATTGAGAAGGCCGAACGGGGCGCGCGCTATCACGCAGTCGGCGAAGAGGGAATCAGTAGCCGCGAAATTGCCGAGGCACTTGGCCGGAGCCTGAACTTGCCCGCAGTGTCGATCACCCCGGATGAAGCAGCATCGCATTTTGGATGGATGGGAATGTTCGTCAGTCTGGATATGCCGGCTTCCAGTGCCCAGACCCAGAACAAGCTGGACTGGCACCCAACCGGTCCGACTCTCATCGCTGACCTTAACGAAGCACAGTATGCCTAAGCACGTTCGTTGAAAGCATGAAGCATGACGGCGCCCCGCGTGGACGCCGTCATGCTTATTCCCTTCACGCCGCTAAGCTCACCGTTTCACGTGCGGATCTGGTTTGAGAACGGATGTCCGGCGTACCCGCCAACCCGTCAAATTTGCGAGATGCTTTCCGCTCGTTCGGAACGGCCGAGGAAATAGCCTTGTGCGCTGGTACATCCAGAGGCACGGACAAAGCTCAGTTGCTCGTGCGTCTCGATACCTTCGGCCGTCGTGGGAATGCCCAGCTCATGAGCCAGCGCGACGATGCCGCGAATCACTGCGGCCGACTCTCGGCGATGCACGGATTCACGCACAAACGAACTGTCGATCTTCAGCGTGTCGAATGAAAAACGGCATAGATTCGATAGCGTCGAAAAGCCCGTTCCGAAGTCGTCGAGCGCGAGCCCGATACCCATCGCGCGAAGTTTTTGCACGTTGCGCCGTGTCGGGACATCGTCGCTCATGAGTACGGTTTCCGTGACCTCAATATTCAGCCGCGAAGGCGATAACCCCGATTCCTGCAGGACCGTTGCAACCAGGTCCGCGAACGAATCCTCACGCAGTTGCACAGGCGATACGTTCACCGCCACGATAACCGGTTCGCGCCAGCAGGCCGCTTGCGCGCATGAACGCCGGAGCACCCATTCCCCCAGCGGCAGGATCAGGCCCGTCCGCTCTGCAATGGGAACGAAGGTCGTGGGCGGCAATTCGCCCCTCGTGGGATGGGTCCAGCGAACCAGCGCTTCGCGTCCGGTGACTACACCGCTAGCCAGGTTGACGATGGGTTGATATTCCATCCTCAAGCCGCTGCCAAATGATTGAAGCGCCCCTTCCAGGTCGCTTCGCAGGAGGCTCAGGCTGTCGTCGGAGGCGTGGGCCTTGGCATCGAATACGGCAAAGGCGCTCTTGCCGCTACGCTTAACCGCATACAACGCACGGTCGGCGCAGATCAGGAGTTGCGGTCCCGTTTCTCCGTGCTCGGGATACTGCGAAATCCCGACACTCGCGCCAATGCGCACCAGCGCCTCGTTCAGTACGAACGGGCGCGCAAGGGTTTTCACAATCTGGTCCGCCAGCAGCCGGACCTCTTCGCTCATGGAAGAGTCGCTGGAAATGGCGACGAATTCATCGCCTGCGAGACGGCCGACTACATCGCCCTGACGCAAGACCGCCCGCAAACGCTTGGCGGATTCCTGAAGCACGAGGTCGCCGGCCGCGTGCCCGAGGCTGTCGTTGATGGCCTTGAAACCGTCAAGATCGATCAGGAGCACCGCGAACGATCCGGGCCTGACCGCGGGTTCGGCATCGGTACGGTTCAGCAGGAGTTCGCTGATGCGGGCGCGGTTTGGCAGGCCCGTGAGACTGTCGTGGCGTGCAAGGCGATTACTGGTTTCCCGCGCGAGCAGCAGCGCAACGGTGTCCTTGTTGCTGCGGACAGCAACGGTAAAAAACCCAGCCGCGCAAAACGGTGCCTGGAATAGCAAGACTATTTTCCCAGAGCCGGGGGACATGGCGGCGCCGATGCCGAGCAGCGTGAAGATGATAGAAATCTGGATCAGGACAAGCCGGGGTATGCCTGCGTTACGGCCGGCCAATCCGCCCACCACGCCAACCGCGCAAACGTTGCCAAGCAGGAAAAGCGTCTGGTCTCCACTGATATTGCACAAGAGGGCGCCGAATCCGAGAAGCACGCTCCACAGGATACTGGCAAGCAAGAACGCCGATGTTGGCGTAGGTTCGTTACGTGCGCTGCGCCTGCAGCAGATGGCAATCAAGGACAGGCGCACGATCAGGAGCGCGATTACTGCAAGCGTCCATGCCGCGTAGAGGACGCTTGGATGAAGATAATAGGCGGTGATGCAAACGCTGATCTCGCAAACTGACGCCATCGCAATCGACGCCGTCCGGGTGAACAGGTTCGACAGCAATATCTGTCGATTTTCTGCGCTCAGGTCCTGAGCGGATCCTACTAGCCATTTAAAAAACGGCAACCTCGGTTCACTAAACGCCATAGCATGCGCAATATAGGTAGGTACTTGGTTATCGGCGCGACTGGCTTTTTTCTGAGCTTGATTATCCCGGTAAATGTGTCCGGTGCCCGAATAAATATGATATTGCACTTGTATGACTTAGGCGGGTTGCAAGCGTATCAGAGGGCGGAACAATTCGGCGCTATGACAAAAATGCTTGGCAAGCCTAGGAGGGAAGCGGGTGAGCTGGGATATTTCTAGCGCGGCCTTGTCTGCAAGAGGCAAATCAGCTCCCCGGGAAATAATACGGATCGACGTTTGTCTTGCGCCGCAGCATGACGACGGAATTGGCTTGATGACAGGCTCCGTGCGACCGAAGGTAACATGCAAGGAATGAAGCGGCGGCTTGGTCTTGCGTGAACGCTAGCGCTTTAGCGATCCCGAATGGCGCATCCTGTCGTACGGATTTTGACTTGGAGAACAAAAATGAAGCGTGGCATTTGCTCATTGATTGCGTTCACCATCGCAGCTCCGGGGCTCGCGATGGCCTTTGACGGAGACGCGTCGTACAACCAGTGCGTGCTGCAATCGCTCAAGGGAGTAAGGAGCAGGCAAGCGACCGATCTGATTACATCGTCGTGCCGGAAGCTCTATAAGGAAAGCGCTTTCCTGAATAACAACGAAAAGAATTATCGCGTCTGCCTGGTTCAGAACCTGCAAGGAATAGAGAACGACTACGCTGCGCAACAAGTGGCGCTAGCCTGTCGCCGGACGAATGGCGGTTGAGTCGATGTTGCCCTAAGCATGTCGATGAACGCTTAACAAAGTCATACGCCACGGAGACGCGGCGCACTGCCTGAGCAGCCCGCCGCGTCACTTCAACCGATCAGAAGCGATGGATGATACCTACGCCCGCAGCAAACTGGCTGGGGGACGACGACGGTGCAGACTGGAACCCGTCGCCAACCGATGCGGTCGCATTGATGATGCTGCCCGCGCTCGTGCCGAGCGTTTTGCCGTTCGCGCGCTGATAGGCCTGCAATGCATAAAGGCCGGTGCGCTTAGAGAGCGAATAGTACTCGGACAGGTTGAATTGCTGGTATTGCGCTGAACTCGTAATGCCGTTGGCTTTCGTCGCACGCGTGTAGCTGTAGCCGGCGGCGAGATCGACCAGCGGCAGTGCTTTCCAGTGCAGCACTGCGCCACCCGTATTGAAGATTTCCGTGGTCCTGAAGTTCGAGTTGATACCCGGGATGTATTGCACGTTCGAGTAAGTGAACGAGACATCCAGCGTCTGCGTGAACGTATAACCGCCCGCGACAGCAATGCGCTGCTGTGCCTGAGCGGTCTGATAACCGTTCGTGATCGCCGATACGCCGGACTGGCCCGCAGAGTTGGTGGTGGAATCTGCGCCAAACGCGCCGCCGCCCGGGGTCGAGTTGTTGATCCGCGTAATGCCCGCTGCGAGCCCGAATGGACCATTGATGTATTGAAGCGCGCCGCTCCATGTCGAGCCCTGGTTCACGCTGCCCGGAACGCCGGCAAACGAATACGAACCGCTGGCCGTGAAGCCGAAGAACTTCGGTGACGTGTACACGAGCGAATTATTCGCGCGATAAATGGTGTCCATTTCGTCGAGGTCGCCCGGATGCGCGCCGAAGGCGCCCGTAAGCCAGGTCGTCGGGCTATAGGGCGAAAGCAGATTGTAGTAGGACGTGTATTGGCGGCCCGCGGTAAGCGTACCGTAGATCGGGTTAGTCAAGCCTACCCATGCCTGCCGGCCGAACATTGCGTTCGTGTATTGCTGACCACCCGACGCCGCGTTAAAACCCGACTCCAACTGGAAGATGGTCTTGGTTCCGCCACCCAGGTCCTCCGACCCCTTGAGGCCGAAGCGGCTGCCCGCCCAGACTCCGGAGAGCATCTTGATGTTCGAGCGTCCGCCCTTGTTTGAACCCAGCGACGTCTGGCTGCTCTGGTACGAAATGGAGTCGTCGATAATCCCGTACAACGTCACGCTGTTTTGAGCGAAGACCGGCGAGGCGAGAGTGGCGAGGCTAAGTAGTACAGTTTTTTTGACCGCTTTCTTGACATCAAGTGACTGCATGATTTATCTCCTCTTGTTGTATCACTGATTGCGACGTGCCCAGCAACGTCGCGGGTTTTCCTGCTTGCTCATTTAACGAAATCTCTTAACGTCAAAAACCTTCAGGCGATGTCTCCCGAACCGCCCGAAAAATCATCTGTAATCCTTATAGAACTCCTGCGTAGCTGGATTCCGCCACGCCGCTTACACCCGGACGCACCGTAAGCACATGACCGTCGTGTTCGTTCGCGCCGCTTGACGGACGAATCGATGTGATGAAGAGCGTATCCAGTTCGCGGCCGCCAAACGTGCACATCGATGGCTTCGAGACGGGCAACGCGATGCTTCGGTCCAGGCGGCCGTCAGGTGCAAAACGCAGCAGCAGACCCGCGTCGTTGGCGCAGGTCCAGTAGCAGCCGTCGGCGTCCACCGCCGCGCCGTCCGGGCGCCCCGCAAACTGATTCAGGTCGGCAAAGACGCAGCGGTTATGGGGTTCGCCGGTATCGATGTCGTAGTCGAAAGCCCAGACAAGCCTGCGCGCCGGATGCGAATCGGAGAGATACATCGTCGTGCCTTGCGGCGACCACGCAAGTCCGTTCTGCACGATCAGCCCGTCGACGACAGGTGCGGAAAGTGTGCCCTCAGCGTCGTATCGATACAGCGACCCCGACGGGTTGGCGGCAGCCATGTCCTGCGCCATCGTGCCGGCCCAGAAGCGGCCTTGACGATCGCAGCGGCCGTCGTTAAAGCGCATGCCCGGCAGCGGAAAAACGGGCGCGGCTAGCTTGCGGCCACTTGCCTCGCGCGCGTCAGAAAGCGTAATGGCGAAGAGTCCCGTTTCGCATCCGGCGAGCACGGTGCCGTGACGGTCGAAGGTGATGCAGGCCACCTTTTCAGGCAGGCGCCACTCGGTGCGCCTCGCTTCGCCCACGATCAGGCGAGCGATCGTTCGAGCAGGGATATCGACCCAATACAACGCTTGTTCCTGTTCTCGCCAGACCGGGCTTTCGCCCACTTCGCAAGGTGCCTGGTCCGCGGCCTCGAGGCGTTCGAACGCCAGTGTTTCAGGTTGCATGTTGTTCATGGCGAGGGTCTCAGCAGCCAGTACAGCCCGCTCGTTGCTGCGAGCGGTGTCGCACGAATACGGCGCGAATGTGGCGCACGCGCGGCGTTCAAAACCGGCGTCGCGCAGTGGTGGAGGACAGCGGGTGCGAGGCACGTTTTGGTCCACGCCCGGCAACGTACCGCGACCGCGCGCTAGGCACCGGCAGGACTGGGCAGGTTGGCGTCGGCGCGTCTGTTGACCAGCGCAGGGCGCACCAGCGTCCAGAGCAGGACCACGCCGATCAGGTCGCCGAAGCCGAGCGCAACGAAGAACGGTGCATAGCCGATGGTCGCAACCAGCCCGCCGATCACGAGCGTAAAAATCAGGTTGCCGAGCCCCGCCGACAATCCCGCAAAGCCCGTCACGGTTGCCACTTCGCGGCGCGGGAACAAGTCGGCGGACATCGAAATGACGGCGACGGAAAGCGTCTGGTGCGCAAAGCCGCCAAGGCACAGCAGGAAGATCGCCATGCCCGGGTCTTTCACATAACCCACGCCGGCCATGGCCGTCATGATCACTGCGCCGATCGTGAAGACGATGCGCTTGCCGTTGATCACGGCAATGTTGAAGCGCTTGTTAAGGAACAGCGAAATCGATCCGCCCATCAGGCAGCCCACGTCCGCCGCGACGAACGGCAGCCATGCCGTCATGGCAATCGCCTTGAGGTCGAAGCCGCGTGCCTGATGCAAATAGAGCGGCATCCAGAACACGAGCGTGGTCCACACCGGGTCGGCGAAAAAGCGCGGCAGGGCGATGCCCCAGAAGTTGCGTTGCTTGAAGATCGCGCGCAGGTTGGGTTTGGCGCCGTTATCGGAGAGTTCAGCGTGTTCACCTTCGACGATATAAGCCGCTTCCGTCGCGGTGAGTGCCTTGTGTTCGCTCGGATGCCGGTAGAAGACGATCCACAGCACCGCCCATACGAGGCCGAGACAGCCGGCAATCACGAAGGCCATTTCCCAGTTGTACTTGAGGATCGACCAGGCGATGAGCGGCGGCGCGGCAATGGCGCCTATCGATGTGCCAATGTTGAAGATACCCGCAGCCAGCCCGCGTTCCCGCGCCGGGAACCAGAACGCGGCCATGCGCATGCCGGCAGGGATGAACGAAGCTTCGGCCAGTCCGAGCAAACCGCGCAGCACGAAGAGGCCGACCCAGCCGTTTGCAAAGCCGTGCGCGATACACACGACTGACCACGCGACGCCGCAGATCAGGAAGCCGAAACGCAAGCCGATGCGGTCCATCAGGTAGCCCGTTACCGGGCCGCCGAGCGGGTACATCACGAAGAAGGCGCCGGTGATCCAGCCGTACTGCGCCGTGCTGATATGCAGGTCCTGCATGACCGTGGGGGCGGCAACGCTGAGCGAGCTGCGCGCCAGATAGTTCATGACGGTGCCAAGGGTCAGCAGGGCGATCATCCACCAGCGCAGCCCTTTTAACTTGATTGCCATGTCGGTTCGTCTCCGTTTCTTTGCGTTCTTTTTTCGTCGGCCGCTCGGTTGGCTGACACCGCTGCGTGCGCGTTCGATGTTCTTCATTCGACCGACTCGGGTCGCGATGACAACGCGCAACAATCGCCGCGGTAAGTTATGTTAGTAATGTGAACGCATCGTATGTCAGATGACTTATCTCGCGCAATACGCGGAGTATCGGCGTTTACACTAGTAATATTTTCTGCAAGCTTTTAATTTCTTGGATTTTTAGGGCTTTTGCACAGACGGAGAGTGGTGTGACGTGGGTTTGGGGTGGGCGAACACTGCTTTAATGTTAAATGATGTCAGACAACAACGGGCTTCTACTGAGGCTTTCAAACGGATATCTGCCGCAGTTTGAGCCTGGAATTTCGTAATCCAGGTCGCCGGTGGAAGCCGTTCGTAAAGCCTCTATTGCTAAAGAGATATTGCGGACAACAGACCCAAGACCGTCATTTAGACGATAAACGGAAACTCCATTTCAGGCAGCGGATCGCCGGAAGCAAGCCGGCCTGCCAGCTCAGGATAGGGCGGCGACGTCTCGCCGCCCCGGTCCACGTAGTGCGCGCCGTCGCCGAGCCATCGGAACGAAACCACTCGGCGCGATTGCTGACCGCCTACGTTCCCCGGCGCCCCATGCACCGTATGAAAGTTAAACGCGATCGCATCGCCCGGCTCCAGATCCCAGCCGAGGATCCGATACGCGTCCCTGTTTGCATCGATATCCGGCAACTCTTCCAGCCGATCCGACTTGTGGTCGTACGCCACGCCGCTGAACTTGCGCGGGCGGAACAGCTTTCCCCACTTGTGCGAGCCGGCCACGAATTCGACGCATGTCTCGCGGGGCACGTGATCGAGGGGAATCCACAAGCTGACAGCTTGCTCTGCGCTGACGCAGTAGTAGGGCTCATCGTGATGCCATGGCGTGAGCTTCGCGGCGCCGGCTTCCTTCACCAGCACATGCTCGTGAAAGATGCGAGCACGCTGCGAGCCCATCAGGGCCTGAGCCACCGACGCAGCCGGACTATGCTCGACAAAATCCCTGAACGGTTCAATGCGCTGCCAATTGCAGTAGTCGCCGAAGAACCGTCCGGTCGTTTTCTCGGGTGTGTAGTTCCTGAACGAAGGACCTGGATGAGTCGCGTTATATTCCACGCCTTCACGCAAGGGCTCGACCCAGTCTTTAAACACTCCGCGCAAGACGGCGGCGCCGTCCAGCTCAAACGCTTCCCGTTCTTCTGCCAGCATGCTGCTCTCCTTTAAACGTGCAATCAAACGACAGTCTCCTGCCAACGCGATCGCCACTAGCAATAAAAGCGAACCGATAAAAACAATCTTCGGCTCTCCTGAAGTCTTTAGCTTGCCGGTAACGCCGCTGCCGCACTGCGTCCGCGAAGCCAGTTGATGCTGGTGAACAGCGCCACGGCGAACAGGATCAGCATGGTGGCCACGGCCAGAATGGATGGATCGATGGAATCGCGAATGCCGCTCCACATCTGCCGCGGTACGGTCCGCTGATCCGGGCCGCCGATAAAAAGAATCACGATGACTTCATCGAACGAGGTGGCGAACGCAAACACGCTGCCGGTTGCCACCGCCGGCGCGATCAACGGCAACGTGACGCGACGGAATGCGATCCACGGCGTGGCGCCCAACCCCGACGCCGCGCGAATCAGGCTTTGGTCGAACGAGAGGAGGGAGGCCGTCACGGTGATCACCACGAACGGCGTGCCGAGCGCCGCATGGGCGAGCACGACACCCACGTAGGAATTGACCAGTCCGAGCGGCGCGAAGACCAGATAGAACCCGGCGGCCACGACCACGATAGGGATGATCATCGGCGAGATGAGCAGCGGCATGATGATCGCGCGAAACGGAAAATTCGCTCGGCTCAGGCCCAGCGCCGCGAGTGTGCCGAGGCAAGTGGCAAGCACCGTGGATGCCGCGCCAATGCCAATACTATTCACGAACGCACGTTGCCAGTCGCTGCTGCCGAGCGCTTTTGCATACCAGTGCAGCGAGAAGCCCTGCATCGGATACGAAAAGTACGAACCGGTGTTGAACGACAACGGCACGATTGCCAGGATGGGCGCGATCAGGAAGAACAGGATGAGCGCGGAATGCACGCGCAACCACTTCGACGCAATGCGTTCGGAGAGAACGAGATGGCGCTGGCTTTGCATGAGTCCTTCCCCTTAGCCGAAGCGCAGCCGGTCAATGCCGACAAGCCGGTTGAACACGAAATAGAACACGGCCGTGAAGATCACGAGATACGCCGACAAGGCGCCGGCCAGTCCCCAGTTGAGCTGTTCGTTCGTCTGCGTTGCAATCAACTGACTGATCATTTCGTCACCGGCTCCGCCCAGCAACGCAGGCGTGATGTAGTAACCCAGCGCAAGCACGAACACGAGGAAACAACCCGCGCCGACACCCGGCAAGGTCTGCGGCACATAGATGCGAATGAACGCCGTGACGGGATGCGCGCCAAGCGATTGCGCCGCGCGCATATAGACCGGCGACACGCCCTTCATGACCGAATAGATCGCGAGGATCATGTAGGGCAGGAGGATATGCGTCATGCCGATCAGCACGCCGGTTCGATTAAACAACAGCGGTAAGGGATGGCTGACGAGACCCAACCCCATGAGCAAGCTATTGATGACGCCGCCCGGTTGCAAGAGCACATACCACGCGGTCGTGCGCACGAGCAACGACGTCCAGAACGGCACGATCACCAGCAGCATCAGTCGATTGCTCTTGGCTGCCGGCAAAGTGGCGAGCAGATACGCGACCGGATAACCCATGACGAGGCACAGCAGCGTAACCGACGCACTGATCCATACCGTGCGCGCGAACGCGTTGACGAACACCGAGCTATCGGCGGGCAGGGCGGCGATGGAACCGTCAGGTGTGACAGTGGCGTCCACTGCGCCTAACAGATAGTCGGGCGTAGGCGACACAGCGGAGCGCTTCAGGATGCGCCAGATCTCGTGCGTGCCCCAGCGCGGGTCGAGTTCGATCAGCGCCGGTTTCCACGCGGGCGGCGCGGTCTCCGGCAACTGGCGCGCGGTGCGCATCAGCAAGCTGCGAAACTCCGGCAAGTAGAAATTCAGCCGCCGCGCAACGGTTCCCAATTGCCCTTCCGCGGACGCACGGCGCATATCGGCCGCGAGGATCGCGAAGGTGTGTTCGTCGGGCAGACCTTCGCCGTTCCACGCCTTGAGCACCTGCGATAACGCCGGCAGGTTCACCGGCACCTCGCGATTCTCGACACTGCGCGACAACAGGATTGCGATGGGCGCAATGAAGGTAGCGAGCAGGAACAACAGCAGCGGCAGCGCAAGCAGGAGCGCCTGGGCCGACGCCCGGCGACGGGTCCTCGCATACGCCGTCCGTCCGTCGGCCCCTGAGCTGGCGGATGCGTCAGCCGGCTCCTGCAGATTGCTGGTCACTGTCACGGTCACGAGTCGCCTTACTGTGTCAGCCAGACCTGGAAGCGCTTGTTGATCTGGTCGGCGTTATCCGCCCAGAAGCTCGCGTTGATCTGCAGCGCATGCTTGAAGTTGGCCGGAGCCGTCGGCAAGTCGTTGAGGCGGTCCTTCGCAATCAACGGAATGGCATCCTTGCGCGGCGGCGCGTAAGCAATGTACTTCGTCAGGTCTGCGTAGCTTTGCGCGGTGGAGGCGGAAGCAATGAACTTGGCTGCGGCGTCGCCGTTCTTCGCACCCATCGGAATGCCCCACCATTCGAAGTCATAGACCTGGCCATCCCACACCGATACGAACGGCTTGTGGTCCTTGTGCACTGCGTCGTCAATACGCCCGTTGTAGACCTGCGTCATGATCACCGCGCCGTCGGAGAGCAATTGCGGCGGTTGCGCGCCCGCTTCCCACCAGACGATGCTTGGCTTGATCGTGTCGAGCTTCTTGAACGCGCGGTCGACACCGGCAGGTGTGCCGAGCACCTTGTACACATCGGTTGCTTTCACGCCGTCGGCGAGCAGCGCCCATTCGAGCGTCACTTTCGGCGACTTGCGCAGGCCTCGTTTTCCAGGGTATTTCTTCAAATCGAAGAAGTCGTTGATGGTCGTCGGCGGGCTCTTGAGCTTGGTCGTGTCGTAGGCGTATACCGTCGACCAGACCATGGCGGCGACCGCGCAATCCATGATCGAACCGGGGATGAAGGCGCTGGTGTTGCCAAGCGACTTGCGGTCGATCTTGCGCAACAAGCCTTCATCGCAACCGGTGATGGCGTCGTTGGATTCAAGGTCGATCAAGTCCCATGTGGGGTTCTTGGCCTGTTCCATCGCGGACAGTTTGGCGAGCCCGCCATCGTACGATTCCGTCGAGAAGCCGATGCCGGTCGCTGCCGTGAACGGTTCGAAGAACGCTTTCTTCGCCGCGGCCTCGTAAGCGCCGCCGAAGGTCACGACGGAGATGGTATCGGCTGCATGTGCGGTGGCGGCGAACAAGCTGGCCGCTGCGACGGTGAGTCCGGCGATGCCCGTCAGACCGGTTCGAACGAGTGTTGCTTTCATGTTAGTGGACTCCTGCGGTGAAGGACGGAGCAGAGCCGCGAGCGACAGTAGCGGCTGTTGCGAGGATCTTGCAGTCGTCGTGGCGCCATGCCACGACGGTTGCTTGGCCGAGTGACGGAAGATCGTGGTGCTGCGTATTCGGGACTTTGACGATGAGGTTGTCGCCATGACCAAGCTCCCCGAGTTTCAAGTGGACGCGGTGGTGATCGCCGCAATACACGAGTTCTTCCACGCGCGCGGTCACCGCATTGGTGTCCGCGGCGTCATGTTCGGCGTCAGCCGACGCTATGTGCGCGCGCTCGGGGCGCAACGCGAGCATCGCTTCCTCGCCGTTGCGCAAGCCCCGTCCGCAACGGCCGCGAATGACCGCGCCATCCGGCAGTTCCAGCGTCGCCCAGCTCGCATCCTGTTCGAGCACTCGCCCCGTCAAGCCGTTGTTCTCACCAACAAAATTCGCCACGAACGCGTTGTGCGCGTTTTCATAAAGTTCTGTAGGTGTCGCTGCCTGCTGGATGCGGCCATCGGAGAACACGGCTACGCGGTCCGACATGGTCAACGCTTCCGCCTGGTCATGCGTCACGTACACAACCGTCAATCCCAGCTCGCGATGCAGCCGCATGATTTCGTACTGCATGGTTTCGCGCAGGCGTTTGTCGAGTGCGCCCAGTGGTTCGTCCATCAACACCACGCTGGGCTCGAATACGAGTGCCCGGGCGAGGGCGACGCGCTGCTGCTGTCCGCCTGACAATTGCGACGGCCGGCGGGAAGCCAGTTGCGGCAATTCGACCATCTCCAGCGCGCGCTTCACACGCGCCTTTTGTTCTGCTTTGCCAATGCCTCTTACCGACAACGGGAACGCGACGTTCTGCTCGATCGTCAGGTGCGGGAAGAGCGCGTAATTCTGGAACACCATGCCGATGTCACGCTGATGCGGCGGTTTATCGTCGAGGCGTTTTCCGTTCAGGCGGATCTCTCCCTGAGTCGCGGACTCGAAACCGGCGAGCATCATCAGCGTGGTGGTTTTTCCAGAACCGGACGGCCCGAGCAACGAGACGAATTCGCCTTTCGCTACGTCGAGATCAAGCCCTTCCACGACATAGTGAACGCCGTCATACGTCTTGCTCACACTCGCAAAGGAGATGAAGGAGTGGGTTGACATCGTGTCGTGGGCTCCGGGTTTCAGATCGGCGTTGCGTGTCTTGCTTTATGCGTTTTGCTGTATGCGTTTTCTTATGTGTCAGGCAAGCTGCTGCGCGAGATACCGCGCGAAGTCGTAGTTCGGCCGTTCGAGATGACTAAGATGACCGGGCTTCGCCAGCGGCGCCTGCACACCACGGAACACGGCCTGCACCCCTCGGCGGTCCTCCTCGTTGACTGCATCCAGCAACTCTTTCAGCGACGCCATGTATTGCCCGGCCCTCGGATCCGCGATGAACTCAGGCGCGAGTCCCCCGCCGAAGCGGATATGGACGCGGCCCGTGCTCAGCGGCTGCAGTACGAGGTACCAGAAATAGCCCGGAGTCAGCGTGACGAGATGAGTCGGGTAGATCGCGAGCAGCGCGGTCGTCTTGCGCCAGTGCCCTTGAAGACGCGTGTTATCCGGATGCGCCTGACCAATGGGTAGCGATGCTTCCTTGGTGATCCAGTGGTAATTAAATGCGTCGTGGCCGGGTGGGCATTCCATCTCGTCGAGACGCGAATGCGGCCCAACGGTTGCCCGATGCAGCATCGGCAGGTGGTAACTCTCCATGAAGTTTTCGGCCAGGATTTTCCAGTTCGTATCCCAGACGTGCTCTTCGTAGAATGTTTCCTTGTAATCGGTCATACCATAGTCGGCGATCAGATCGGTGAGGCCGGCGAGTTGCTTGGCGACCGGCCGTGCACCGGCATCGAGCGTGACGTAGATCCAGCCTTGCCAAGCCTCACATCGCACCGTGGGTAATCGGTAGCTTTCCTTACAAAATCCGCTTTGACGCTCCATCATGGGCGCGCCATGGAGCTTGCCATCGAGCGTGTAGTTCCATGCGTGATAGGGGCACACGATACGGCGGGTGTTGCCGCGCCCCTCAAGCAACACGGACATCCTGTGCAGGCACACGTTGGAAAACGCCTTCAACTCCAGGTGCTCGTCGCGCAGCACGACGATCGGCTGACCGTCGATATCCGCCGTGAGATAGTCGCCCGCTTCGGCTACTGCACTTGCACGGCCAACGCACAGCCATTCGCGGCGAAAAATGCGTTCTTGTTCCAGCGCCAGGAAATCGGGCGAGGTATAGACGGTGGGCGGCATGGAGCGTGCATCGCTGAACGGGCGTTCGCAGTTCGCCTGCAACTGACGGACGATATCCAGTCCAGCGCCGGATGCCGTCGACGCCGCTGATGACGTTACCGCCGAGGATGCCGTTGCAGAATCCATCGCGCCTCCCTGTCCCATTCAGTGAATGTGGCAACCCGCTTGAGTCTTGACTGCGGGTTGCTCACTGCATGGACATCAATCTATCAAGTCAAATTACCAGCCAAAATATTGTTTTTGCATGTAGAACCAAGCTTTTTCCTATCTAGAGGGGAGTCTTCAGTTCATGAGTGCTGGCGCTTGATTTCGGCTTCGCAGAACGCGGCGAAATGCTGGACGACCTGCCGGAGCTTCATGCTTCTGGACTGCGCGATACCCAGCGTGGTCGCGTTCACCTCGTCCTTGAATTGCTTGATGACAAAGTCTTCGCCATCCACTGTTCGGCTCGATTTGAGCGGGAAGTTGAGGATGCTGTAGCCCAGCCCGTTCGCCACCATGCCGCGTACCACTTCGGGCTGGGACGACTTGAACGCGGCGATCGGCCGGTCGCCGACGGCATCGAAGAGTCCGGCAAAGTACTCGCGGCTGTGCGGCAGGTCGAGCATCACGTACGGCTCGTCGCGCAGGTCGGCCAACGCCACGCTGCGCGCGCGAGCCAGCCGATGGGTCTTCGGCAGGATCACATAAGGCGGCAAAGAGAGCAACGGCGTGAAGGCGATGTCATCGGTCAGGTCGAGGTTGTAAGTGAGCGCTATATCCAGCGAACCGTCGTGCAGGCCCCGCAGCAAGTCCTCCTGATGCGCTTCGAGCGTGCGAAACGCGATGCCCGCATGGTCGGCCAGGAAGCGGCTCATCATCGCGGGCATGAGCGGCGGTGCGAGCGAAACAAGGCAGCCAAGCGTGATGGCGCCGGACATGCCGCCGTCCATTTCCTTGGCGGCCGTCTGCAGGTCCTCCGCGTTCTTGAGCAGGTCGCGCGCACGTCCCAGCATGTCGCGGCCGGCCTGCGTCAGGGATAACCCGCTCGCGTGATGGCGGATAAAAAGCTGGACTCCGAACGACACCTCCAGGTCCGCCAGCGCGGTGGAGATGGACGGCTGCGAGATATGCAGCAGCTTGGCCGCGGCAGTGAACGACAAGACTTCCGCCGTGACGACGAAGTACCTCAACTGACGCAGCGAATAGCGTAATTGCGCTGGTTCCATGATCCGCCCCGTGGTCTTTTCTAGCGCTTATTGTGCGTGGACATAAATAGGCTTGCATAGGCAAAAGCGATGATTTGCATTTTTGAAATATGTTTTTCGGATGCGCCGCCCGAGCGTAGATTTTGCGAAAGGCTAGGGCAAACGCGAGAGGGACGACATGCAACGAGACAGCGGCTTATCGGAATGTGCGGCGGAATGTGGCAGCGCAGGAGCTAAAGACGTAGACGCCTTGCGCTCCGCGTTCCTGGATTCCATGGCGTCGAATTCCACTTCGGTTCACGTAGTGACGACCGGCACGAACGACCAGCGTTTCGGCGTCACGGTCAGCGCCTGCAGTTCGGTATGTGCGGACCCGCCCACGTTGCTGGTCTGCATCAACACGCGCAGCCCGGCGAATGGGGCAATAGCAGAAAACGGCGTATTCGCGGTGAACCTGCTGAACGTGGCGCAGCGCGGCATAGCGGATACGTTCGCCGGCCGCTCGGCAACGTCCAAGCCGTTCGACTTTTCCTGCTGTACCCATACGGCCGGCACGCTGGGCGTACCGCTTATCGACGGCGCGGTGGCCGCGCTTGAATGCCGCGTGGTCGCGCAACAGGTCATTGGCACGCATACGGTGTTTTTCGGCGAAGTGGTGGCCGTCACGCGCGCACCGGTGACGCACATGCCCTTGCTCTATTGCAAGCGCGACTACGGCCAGTTCCTGGCCTTCTAGACCCTCTCGTTCCAGACGATCAGCACCATTCCCGAACGACATTCCCAACGGACCGAGGCACAGTAAATGATCAGAACCGGCGAGCAGTACCGCGATTCAATTCGTGACGGACGGCAAGTCTGGATCAACGGCGAACGCGTGAATGACGTGACCACGCATCCCATGTTCAAGCCTATTGTCGATATCCGTGCGCGCATCTACGACATGGCGCACGAGAAAGCGACGCAAGGCGTGATGAGTTACGCCGATGAAACCACAGGCGAGCGCAACGCCATCGGCCTGAAGCTGCCGTACACGCAGCAGGACTGGCACGACAAGCGGCTGGCAGTAGACACCGTGCTGGATGACGTGGGCGGTATTGCCACGCGCGTGGGTGATGAAACCATTGGCGAGATGTGGTCGCTGTATGACGGCAAGGATGTGCTTAACGAAGTCGACCCGCGTTTTGCGGAGAATATCGAGCGTCACATTCATCGTACGTTGCACGAGGATCCGTTCCACGTGTCCGCGAATACGGACCCGAAGGGCGATCGCTCGAAACCGCCGCAGGAGCAGGACCCGGACATGTTGCTGCATGTGGTGAAGGAAACCGATGCCGGCATTGTGGTCCGTGGCGCCAAGTATGAGACGGCGGCCGCGTACGCGAACCAGGCGTTCGTCAAGCCGACTATCGCCAACTGGGGCGATGCGAAACTCTCGGACTATGCGGTTGGTTTCATCGTCAACATGTCTGCGCCGGGGCTCAAGTTTATTTGTCGCACGGGCTTCGCGGGCCGGGCGAATCCGGACGACTATCCGCTCTCCAATCGCTGCGATGAAATAGATACGCTGCTGATCTTCGACAACGTCCTGATCCCGTGGGAAGACGTATTGTTCTATCAGCACACGAAGGCGGCCACGTTTATTCGCGCCACGCTGCATCGCTATAGCGCGTTCGCATTCGTTCAGCGCAACTTGCGTCTGGCCGATTTGATGATTGGCGCGGCGTTGTTCAATGCGCGTCAGACGGGACTGGAAAAGCAGCAGGCCGTGCAGGAAAAACTGTCCACGCTCGCGGTGTACAGGGAGACCATCAATGCGCATTTGACAGCCTCCATTGCATGCGGCGAGCGCAGTCCCGCAGGGCTGATGATGCCCAACCAGTCGCTGCTTTATACCGGCCGCGTGCAAGCGTGTTCGCGGCTTCACGAGATGATGCATCTCGCCCGTGAGTTGTGCGGCGGCCAGATCTGCGTGACGCCGGATGCGGCGTCGTTTGCGAATCCGGAGATCAGCGACTGGCTCGACAAGTACTACACCGTCAATGAAAACTGGGTCTCCGACGACCGGCGCAAGTTGCTCGCCTTCGCCCGCGACTTGCTGAATTCGGACTACGCCGGACATCGGCTCACATTCCAGTTGTTTGCCCAGTCGCCGCCGTTCGCGCATCTGGGCGCCGTGTTCCGCAACTTCGATTTCGACAGTACGCTTGGTCACGTGAAGAAGGCGGCGAACTTGTCGGACCGTGTTGTTCAATCCAGCGCAGAGCCGCGGCTCAAGCGCGTAGTGTGAGGTGTCCATGAGCCATACCCGCATCCGCAAATTCAATACTCGCGAGACCTACCCCGAGCAGAAACTGGACAACGATCTGTGCCAGGCGGTGGTCGCCAACGGCACGGTCTATTTGCGCGGCCAGATAGGCCAGGACCTCGATACGCGCGAATCGGTGGGCGTGGGTGACGTCGCCGTCCAGACCGAAAAAGCCATGGCGAACATTGCGATGCTGCTGGACGAAGCCGGCAGCAAGCTCGAGGATATCTGCAAGATCACGGTCTATCTCGTCGATATCCGTTATCGCGAGGCGGTCTATACGGTGGTGGGCAAGTGGTTGAAGGGTGTGTATCCGGTCTCCACAGGGCTCGTGATTTCAGCGCTCGCACGGCCCGAGTGGCTGGTTGAGATCGATGTGATTGCCGTCATTCCAAACAGTTGAGCGGAGTCTTCTCATGACCTTTTCACTGGCTGGCCGATGCGAGCGCACAGGTATGGTCGGCGGCATTGTGTGCAGTTCGAGCATCGCGGTGCCTAGCCGTTGCTTATGGGCGAGTCCGCACGGCGTGGTGCTGAGCCAGAACGTGACCGATCCTCGTCTTGGCGCGCTCGGACTGAATTTGCTGGCGCAGGGATTCGGGGCGCAAAGCACCTTGCGGCAGTTGCAGGACGCACGGCCCTACGCGGAGTGGCGACAGCTTGCGGTACTCGACGCCGATGGTTCACGCGAAGCGGTGACCGGCGCGAAAGGGCTTGGCACTATCGCGACGAAGGCGGGGCGCGACTGTATTGCGGCGGGCAACCTGCTTGCGCACGATGGTATCCCGGCCGCCATGGTGGAAGCTTTCGAAGCGTCTAATGCGAGCTCGCTTGCCGAGCGCCTGATCTGCTCGCTGGAAGCGGGCGCGGCGGCAGGCGGTGAGGCGGGACCCGTGCACTCAGCGGGTTTTTGCGTATACGGGCGAGACGTCTGGCCGCTTGCTGAGTTGCGGGTGGATTGGTCCGATGAACCCATCGCTGATTTACGCGCGCTCTGGCAGCGCTACGAGCCGCAAATGAACGACTACGCAACGCGCGCAAAACGCCCGGAGCAGGCGCCGTCATATGGGGTACCCGGGAACCTGTAGCTCGCAATGCGTGAGGTGCGCGCTGCGCTAAACGAAACCTTGAGCCGCACCACAAACGTTGTACAAACCATTGCTATTCGCAATTACGCAGACGTTCAGGGTCTTTAAGCAGTTAGCACGCTTGATCCGCTAGGATTTGCTGAAAGCACAATTTCAGCATCCACCGGGGAGAGCAATCCTTTGGCATCCAAAACGGAGCTAAAAAGGTTCAGGTCAAACCTGGCCGACGAACTCGATAGCGCGGCGCTTTACGAAACGCTCGCGAACGTCGAGCAGGATCGTTCGAAGAAGGCCATTTATGCGGAACTCGCTGCGTCCGAGTTCAAGCACGCGCAAGTGTGGCGCGAGAAGCTTCGGGCGAACGGCGTCAAGGCCCGGACGCATCAATACAGCGCCAAGACCCGGGTCATGCGGGCGCTCGTACGCGTTTTCGGACCGGATTTTGTCCTGCGTACGGTCGCCGCTGCCGAATACGCGGATCGGGATAAATATGCGGGGCAGCCGGATGCTGCGCAGATGGCGGAAGAAGAGCATCGGCACGCGGACATGGTGCAAAGCGTGGCGAATCGCAAGCGTCCGTCGAAGTCGAAAGGCGCGGAGATTGCCGACGCGGAGTCGTGGCACAAGGGTGTCTCATCGGGCAATGATCTAAGGGCCGCTGTTCTTGGGGCGAACGACGGCTTGGTATCGAATTTCTGCCTGATCATGGGGGTGGCGGGCGCCGGCATCAACAACAAGACCATCCTGCTGACCGCTTTCGCAGGCCTGATAGCCGGTGCGTGTTCCATGGCGCTGGGCGAGTGGTTATCCGTGACCAATGCGCGAGAACTCGCACGTACCCAGATCGCGAAAGAAGCAGACGAGCTGGAACATACGCCCGACGCTGAGCGACACGAACTCGCGCTGATTTACCAAGCCAAGGGCCTGGACAGTGACGAGGCCAAACGTGTTGCCGCCCAGATCATGCGAGACAAGGACAAAGCGCTCGACACCCTCATACGCGAAGAACTCGGTCTGGACCCAGCCGAGTTGGGCGGGAATCCGTGGTCGGCCGCAGGCGTTTCCTTTTGCCTGTTTTCAATGGGTGCAATTTTCCCGGCAATGCCTTTCCTGTGGAGCAGTGGACTTGCGGCAGTCATCCAGTGCGTTGCGCTAAGCGCACTGGCGCTCGCTGCAATAGGCGTGTTCACGTCGCTATTCAATGGGCGTGGAGCTGCATTCTCAGCGATAAGGCAAATCGTTATTGGGTGTATTGCCGCAAGCTTTACCTTTTGCGTAGGGCACTTACTCGGGGTGTCAATATCCTGACGTTGATGGTTTGACCTTGGACCGCTCGTGGGACGCGAGCTCATGCACGCAATATCCAGCGTGCGCCGGTCGCGTGTTGACTTATGCGCGCCTGGAGTGTGTGCTTCAAGTAACCCGAAAGAGAAAGCGAGGCGGTGGCCGTGTTGCTTTAATCAACGCGGCCTTCGCGTGCGCTTAGCGCTTCATTTCACCGGCAGGTTTTAATCAAGCCGGTAAAGCCCGTAAATCCACCTTGCAACAACGCGTCTAGTTATAGCCAAGGATTGCAACAGCGGTAATGTCGGCGCGATCGGACACGTTGCAGGCAAGCACGGTCATAGGCGCCTGGAGCATCGATACATATGAGGAGCACTGCGTTTCGGTTTTGGCGGCTGCCTTGGATACCTTGCTACGGCTTCCTGCACTCGACGAGGTCGAGGCACTGAGATGATTGAACGTCTTCATGTTGAACACCACTTCGTTTAGTTATCGGCGAAAACAACGGCGTGCCTCGGTCGACGTATGCGCAATGGCGCAATCACGAGACTAACCACAGGACAGCCGCAGTTCGTGTTCTTCCAGTAAGCGCCAACTGTTTGGTTCAGGACATTGGTAGTGTTACCAATGCAGCCGCTCAGACCCTTGCTGGCTGGGGCTGTGCCACGAGAAAGATCGCGTTAAGCGTATGTTTAGGGCAACAGTATTGAAGTCGCGCAACCATGAGCGCGATTGGCGGGCGTTTGAAGATTGCTCAAGGTGACCGCTAAACTTATTTAGCATCCGTACTTGGCGCTCTGTCCGGATTGTCTCGGGACCTAGGCTAGTGGCTACGTTTCGAAAATGACCACGTGAACAGCGATGCGGTATCACGCGCGATGCATACGTGGTGTGCTGCCTTGCAAAGATTCCAAAGGATTTTCCGTCCCGCTAAGCGCGGGGCGCGTGGGCAAAGGAAACCCGCATTTCGTCGAACGGCCCTGTGTCATCGCAAGGCCGAATCGCTCAGGCGCGTGCTTTCTATTCAGCCAGTGGGCGGTTCGACGTCGCCTCGGGTTCTTCGCCAAATCCTTGTGTCTCGGCCTCACTGCCATTCGACGCCTTCTCGTCTTGCGCCGAACCTTCAACACCGAGTTGCTGCCGTGCTTTTTCCCAATACTCGTCTGCGCGTCCCTCGGGACTACCGTCCTGCTCCCATAGATGGAACGCAAGCGTGCGAATCTGCTCTTCCGACATTTGGACGTCCATAGTCTGCACCGTAAAAGTGGTTATCTGATCCGAAAGTTCCGGTCATCGCAAAAGCGTGACCGCGCCAAGCTCGATCGAGCTTAACGACGTTGGCAGCAATTTTCGTGACACCGGATGGCTTGGACTGAAGCGCGCATGACCGGGCGCGAGGAGTTTGCTCGGTGAACAGCGAGGCAGCGGTAAAAAACTCTGATGAACGTATAAAGGAGACGGGTCGCTAAAGGAGATGTGCGAACTGGGGGCAGAGTGCCCGGACTTTATCGCCATAGCGCGAAGCCGCCGCTACAGGTCATGGAAGTTATTTAATACGGCCGCTGCTCAAGAGCGGCCGTTGGTCACACCGGGCGGTCTCGCCCGGATCCTTCCGACACTAAAAGATCACATATACCTTGCGCATGGTTTCTTCCACTTCCCACAGCCCGTCGGTGTTCGCTTCAAAAAACAGCGTGTCGCCGCTGGTGAAGTGAATCGTGTCTTCGCCGTCCGCCGTAAAGCGGCCACGGCCCGCGATGAAATGCATGACTTCAGCCTGTTTCACCGAGCGCCGATACGTCCCCGCCGAACACTCGAAAATACCGGTATCGATCGCTTCGCTGCCTTTGATCACGCGTTGCGCGCCGGAGACTTTGATCGGGGTCGTGCCGGGTAAACCTGCGGTGCCCCAATCCTCGAGATTTTGCAGGCTAACGCTCTGCTTGATTTGCTGAACCTTCATGTGGACCTTATTGATTCGTTAATCGTCACGTCAGACCGCGCTATCGCGCTCTACGGTTCGCTCGATTTTCCCAAGGCGCACGACGGTTACGCCGGGTCGCAACTGCCGCAATGAAGGCATCACCAGCATGCAGTCGTCGTAAGGCGTATGGATCGGTTCACCATTCGACCAGCCGATCAAACTGCCTGCCTCCGGGAAAATTTCCAGACCCGTGTAGGGCGCGGCAAAGCGGAAATCCATGCTCTGCGCCACGACTGGTTGCGTGACGCGCACCACATGCATGACCGAAGGTAGTGGGCTCAGCCAGTCGCTGGGCAAGTCTTCACTCTCGACCACGCCGGAGAGCAGCAGGAACCGTGCGGTGGTATCGCGGGCGACGGTAACCGCGCTGCGTTCCCAGTGCTGTCCACATTCGATCAGCAACGCGTTCTTCGGACTGCCGGCATCGCCGAAACCCTCGTAGTCGCGCATGCGGCGGCCTTCGGGATGACCCTCATCGCAGATCACCGTGGCCGGCGTGCCAATTTGCAGCGACAACTCAATGCCCTTGTCCAGCGGACCCGCAACGATCAGCGGCTTGCTGCGTTCGTGCATTGAATGGAGGTCGAGCAGGGCGTCCACGGTGTCGATGACCGGACGCATCTCACGCGCCCGTTCGAGCTCGCTGGATGTATGCGATGTGTCGTCTAGTACCTTGCTGGTCCACACGCGGTTGAAGTCCTGATCGACGAAACGGGCGGCATCGGGCTTCGAAGGATCGAAGCTCGCATACGCCTCTACGTTCGCGAACGAAAGCGTCAGGCGGCCGCGCCGTGGCCGCAATTTAAGGCGCAGCAGCGCATCGACCACAATCGCGCCGCACACCTCGTTGCCGTGCGTCAGCGCGTTGATCATCACGTGCGGTCCCGGTACGCCAGAGTCGAACGTGTGCACGTACGGAATGCCCGACTCGGACTTCGCATGCACGGAGATATCGGGGAACGTGACCTCGATCGGATAATTTTCAGTGGGCGTGCTCATGCTAGATTTCCTTGGCACAGGTACTTGATGGAGAGGTAGTCGTCGAGGCCATACTTCGATCCTTCGCGGCCATAGCCCGATTCTTTTACGCCGCCAAAGGGCGCCGCTTCGCTGGACAACGCGCCTTCGTTGATACCCACGATTCCCGCCTCCAGCGCGCGCGACACACGGTCGATACGGCGCAAGTCCTGGCTATAAAAATACGAAGCGAGACCGAACGGCGTGTTGTTAGCGGCTTCGATGGCTTCGGCTTCATCGTCGAAACGGAACAGCGGAACGACCGGGCCGAAGGTCTCTTCGCCGCACAGGAGCATCTCGTGGGTGGCATCGGCGAGCACGGTCGGGGCGTAATAATTCGGGCCGAGTTCGGGCAGGCGTTTGCCGCCGGCAAGCACGCGCGCACCATGCGCGAGGGCGTCGTCTACGTGACGCGCGATCTTGTCCAGTGCGCGGATATTGATCATTGGACCGATCTGCGCGTCGGGGTCGGTGGCCGGTGCAACCTTCAGCTCGGCAACGCGGCGGCTCAGCATGTCCGCGAATTTATCGTAGACGCCCGCTTGTACGTACACGCGGTTCGGGCATACGCAAGTCTGTCCGCCGTTGCGGAATTTGGAGGCGAGAAGGCCGGTGACGGCGGCGTCGAGGTCGGCGTCATCGAAGACAATGAACGGCGCATTGCCACCCAGTTCCAGCGATAACTTCTTGAGCGTCCCCGCCGATTCACGCGCCAGGTACTTGCCTACCGGCGTCGATCCCGTGAACGTGATCTTGCGAACGCGCGCGTCTTCAAGCCAGTCCGCGACGGTCGCCACCGCATGATCCCGCGACGCCGTGATGAGGTTCAGCACGCCCGCCGGCACACCGGCTTCGTGTGCCAAGAACACCAATGCCGATGCCGTCAGCGGCGTGTCTTCAGCCGGCTTTGCAACCACCGTGCAGCCGGCCGCGAGCGCCGGCGCGATCTTGCGCGCGATCATCGCGAGCGGAAAATTCCACGGTGTAATGGCCGCGACAATGCCTATCGGTTCCTTGACTGCCGTCATGCGCTTGCCGCGTTGCTGCTGCGGAATGATGTCGCCGTAAATGCGCGTGGCTTCATCGGCGAACCATGCAACGTAAGACGCGCCATAGCCTACTTCACCCCGGCCTTCGGCCAGCGGCTTGCCCTGCTCAAGCGATATCAGCGCGCCGAGTGCATCCTGATTCGCCACGATCAGCGCGTGCCATTGATGCAGGATCGCCGCGCGTTCCTTGGGTAGCAAGTCGCGCCACGCGGGCGCTGCGCGCGCGGCGGCGTCGGTGGCGGCGCGCGCGTCGGCAGGACTGCTGTCGGCAACTTGCGTGATGACCGTGCCGGTGGCGGGATCCGTGACGGCGAAGCGCGCGCCGTCAGCCGCCGCGCGCCATTGGCCATCGATGAAATTATCCGGGCGGATCAACTCCTTCAGTTCGAACTGGCGTGTCATAAGTCCATGCTCCTGATTTAAGCCAACTAACTCATGCTAATCAATTTAAACGCACTACTTCAAGCCAGGCGCGCAGCAATTGCCTGACCGACTTCCGTCGTGTTCGCCTTGCCACCGAGATCGCCCGTATGCGGACCTTCCTTGAGCGTCGCTTCTATCGCCGCAAGGATCGCATCGTGCGCGTCTTTTTCCGGGCCTTTGAAGTCACCAAGGAACTCAAGCATCATGGCCGCCGACCAGATCATGGCAACCGGGTTGGCGATATTCTTGCCCGCGATGTCCGGCGCCGATCCATGCACGGGTTCAAACAGCGACGGGAATTTGCGCTCGGGATTCAGGTTGCCTGACGGCGCGAGGCCGATGGTGCCGGTGCACGCCGGGCCGAGATCGGAGAGGATGTCGCCGAACAGGTTGGTGGCCACGACCACGTCGAAACGGTCCGGATTCAGGACGAAGCGGGCGCACAGGATGTCGATGTGCTGCTTGTCCCACTTTACGTCCGGATAGAGCGCTGCGACTTCGGCGGCGCGCTGGTCCCACCACGGCATGCTGATCGCAATGCCATTGCTCTTCGTGGCGACAGTGATCTTTTTCTTCTCGCGACGCTGGGCGAGATCGAATGCGAATTTCAACACGCGTTCGCTGCCGTGGCGCGTGAAGACGGATTCCTGTAGCACGAACTCACGGTCGGTGCCCTCGAACATCACGCCGCCCACCGATGAATATTCACCTTCGGTGTTTTCACGCACGATCCAGAAGTCGATGTCGCCGGCCTTGCGGTTCGCGAGCGGCGACGGCACGCCTTCGAATAAACGGGCCGGGCGCAGGTTGATGTATTGGTCGAACTCGCGGCGGAATTTAAGGAGCGAACCCCACAGGGAAATGTGATCGGGGACAGTGTCGGGCCAGCCGACTGCGCCGAAGAGGATGGCGGCGCAATCCTGTAGTTGCGCTTTCCAATCGTCAGGCATCATCTGGCCGTGCTTCTGGTAGTAGTCGCAGCTGGCCCATTCTATGTGCTTGTATTCGATGGATATGCCGAAGCGCTTCGTGGCAGCGTCGAGGACGCGGATGGCTTCAGGCATCACTTCTGTGCCGATACCATCGCCAGGGATGATTGCGATTTTGTAGGTTTTCGTCATGTTCAAGGTCCTGTTGAGTTTCGTTCGCACTCTGGGTTTTTGGGGCTAGCGGTCTGGTTCATTGCCGGGTTGCTGCTTTTCAGGTTTTCGCGGGTTCCCTTCTAGCTGATCTTTTTCGCTCTATTAGCCACTGCGCGTGGCGGCGCGTCATTTCTTGGTCCTTAGCGACAAAGAAACGAAGCAAAGAAAACGCTTTTAACAGCTCTACCCTAAGTGTCCACAGCGTGCAGTTTCTATTCATGGGTGCCCCAAAAGCACGGTGCTCGCAAGAGCTTAGAATGTTTGAAACCCTCCTTCTCCGAACACTGATACCCACACGCTTCGCCACCAGTCATTGAACCTGCCCAAGGACCACCCCGCGCTATCCGCGTAAACCACACACCGAATTTGTAAGGTCGATGAACCACGTCACTAACCCATAGCGCAGGGGCTGTCTTCATTATTTTATTCCGCTCTGCAAGGCTTAAAATCAGCGTTTTGGTTAAGCCACTGTGCACGAAGCGTGAATAATGAATATCCCGTCTTCCCCAAATCTCGATGATCTCCGCGTTTTCTGCACCGTCGCCCGCAAATCCAGCTTCAGCGCCGCAGCCGATGTCCTGTCGGTCTCGGCGGCTTATGTCAGCAAACGCGTAAGCGTCCTCGAAAACGAACTCGGCACACGCCTCCTGCATCGCTCCACTCGCCGCGTCGCCATCACCGAGGCAGGCGAACGGGTCTACGCCTGGGCCGAAAAAATCCTCGACGACGTCGATCATCTCGTCGAAGACGTATCCACCACACGCCGCATTCCACGCGGCACACTGCGCATTTCCAGCAGCTTCGGCTTCGGACGGCATATCGTGGCGCCCGCCCTCGCACGTCTCTCCGACCAACATCCGCAATTGAGCGTGCGCCTCGACCTGTTCGACCGGCTGGTGGATGTCGCAGGGGAGGGCTTCGATCTGGATATCCGCATCGGCGACGATATCGCAGCGCATCTGATCGCGAAGCGGCTGGCGTCGAATCATCGCCTGTTGTGCGCTTCGCCGGCTTACGTGGAACGTCATGGCGCGCCAAAGCAACTGGCCGATCTCGCAAGCCACGCGTGCCTCGCGATCAAGGAACGCGATCATCCGTTCGGTTTGTGGCGCTTGCATGTGCGTGGCGAACCGGCTTCGATCAAGGTGACCGGGCCGTTGTCGACAAATCACGGCGAGGTCGCGGTGCAATGGGCGCTGGCCGGGCGCGGGATCGTGCTGCGCTCGCTATGGGACGTCCGCCCGTTGCTTGAGAGCAAGAAGCTAGTGCAAGTGCTGCCCGATGTCACACAGCCCGCCAACGTCTGGGCGGTCTACCCGGCGCGGCTGGCGTCGTCCGCGAAAGTGCGGGTATGCGTGGACTTTCTCGCCGACGAGTTCGCACAATGGAACTTGCCGGCGCCCTGAATTCCCTAACTGTGATTCTGTGAAAACAGACTCTCAAGCGGGTAGTGATTCTTCACGAACGGCGACTTGATGATGATGAAGCTGAAGTACTTCTCAATGCCAATATCGCGTTCAAGCAAGCCTTCAATAATGCTCTGATAGTGACTCACGCTGCGCGTCACGAACTTGAGCAGGTAGTCGTATCCGCCGCTCGCCAGATGGCACTCCACGATCTCATCCACATCCTTGATCGCCGCGACGAACTTGATAAAGTCCTCGCGCCGATGATCGGCCAGCGTGACTTCGGTAAAGACAATCTGCACGTCGCCGAGCTTCTCAAGCTGGATCTGCGCGCCATATCCGACGATATACCCCGCCTTCTCCAGCCGCTTCACGCGGATCAGGCACGGGCTCGGCGAGAGCCCGACCGCGTCGGCCAGCTCGACATTCGTAATGCGGCCTTTCTTCTGCAACTGCGAAAGGATGCGCAGATCTATGCGGTCAAGCTTGCCTTCGCTGCTCATCGTCAGAATGTCGCTCCAGTTGCGGGGGATCGTCTCAAAAATGTGATTCGATCTTATCACGCAGCTACGTGGGTTTTCACCTTGCCCTGGGCGCCGCTTTCGGCTCCCGGTACGGCGCTGCCTGACGCCGCCGTAAGCTTGAGCGCGGCGCGGACTTCGGGTTCGGCGAGCACCTCGTCAAGCGTCTTCTCGAGGCGCTCGAACATCAGGTCGAACTCGGCTTCCGTGTAGCTCAATGCGGGCGCAAAACCCAGGATGTTGTCGCCGAACGCACGGAATACCAGACGGTTCCGGTACGCGGCGGCCGTGATCCGGTCGGACAATTTGAGCGCGGGATCGAAGCCTTGGCGGGTTGCTTTATCGGAGACGAGTTCGAGCGCGCCCAGCAATCCGCGATGACGTGAATCGCCGACCAGCGGATGCGCCAATAGCGCGTTGAGGCCGCGCGCGAAACGCTCGGCATGGCGAACGCCGTTCTCAAGCAGGCCGCCCTCGTGATAAAGACGCAGCACTTCGATGCCGATAGCCGCGCTGACCGGGTGCGCCGAATACGTATGACCATGGCCGACGATCGCGGCGGCGTCGCCGTTTGCAATGCCCTGGTACACAGCGTCCGACATAAGCACGGCGCCCATCGGCGCGTAACCGGCCGTCAGGCCCTTGGCGACCGTCATCAGGTCCGGTTGGACGTCTTCGGCCTGGCAGGCGAACAGCGGGCCGGTGCGGCCGAAGCCGGTGATGACTTCATCGGCGACGAACAGGATGTCGAGCTTGCGGCACGCGTCGCTCATGGCCTTCAGCCAGCCGAACGGCGGCACGATCACGCCGCCCGAGCCCTGGATGGGCTCGCAGAAGAACGCGGCGACGTTCTCCGTCCCGAGTTCGGCGACCTTCGTTTCCAGTGCCGCGACGGACGCGGCGATCAGCGCGGCATCATCGGCGAAATTGTTGCGATACGCGTACGGCGACGGGATGTGATGCTGGTTCGGCAGCGGCAAGTCGAAGTTGCGATGGAACGCCGGCAGCGCGGTCAATCCCGCGCCGACCGCCGATGACCCGTGGTATCCGCGTTCGAGCGCGATGATGTGTTTCTTCGACGGCCGGCCGGTTGCGTTGAAGTAATGCGTGATGAAGCGCACGGCGGAGTCGACTGCGTCGGAACCGCCTAGCGTGAAATACACGTGTTGCAGCGAGGCTGGTGAAAGTTCGACCAGTTTCTCGGCCAGTTCGATCGCGGGTGCGTTGCCGAAGTGGAAATAGCTGGTGGCGTAGGGGAGGCGGGCCATTTGTTCGGCCGCTACTTTCACGATGCTTTGTTGGCCGTAGCCTACGTTGACGCACCAGAGTCCGGAAAACGCGTCGAGGAGTTCGATGCCGTCGGCATCGCGCAGGAATGCGCCGCTGGCGGATTCGAGTACGGTGACGCCGCGGGCTTCGTGGGCGCGATAGTTGATGACCGGATGAATCAGGTGCTTACGGTCGGCTTCGATGAGCGATTGGTTCGACATGGGAATTTTTCTCGTCGCGGAAAGGGGCTGATGACCGTTCCATACTAGAGAAGATGCACAGGAGTCCGACGTCCTAAACAATTCGTGAAATAACGCGGATGCCGCGTTTTGCAGCGCGTCCGCAGCATTTTCTGCCACGGGCGCGTAAAAACGATGATTTGCCCGGGCGAGCGGCCAGATTCAGTAACCGCGGCTGCGATCGATTTGTCCGATCATCGGCAGGCCTTCCTGATGGCGTCGCAGATTGTCGAGCACGACTTCCACGGCGCTGTCCGGCCGCGTTTCGCTGGCGATATGCGGCGTGATCCGAACGCGCGGGTGCGTCCATAGCGGATGTGTTTGCGGTAGCGGCTCGGGATCGGTGACATCGAGGATGGCGTTTTGTAGCTGGCCGCTGGCAAGTGCGGCGAGCAGGTCATCCTGATTTAGATGTGGGCCGCGGCCGGTTTGAATCAACGATGCACCGCGTGGCAGCTTGTTGAATAGGGCGGTGTTGAGCATGCCGCGGGTGGCGACGGTGAGGGGGAGCAGGCAGATCAGGATATCGGTGCGCGCGAGGAAGGTGTCGAGCGTATTTGCGCCGGCATGGCATTCGACGCCTTCGATATCCCGGGCTGAGCGGCTCCAGCCGGCGCAGGGGAAGCCGAATAGTTTCAGCCGTTCCAGCACGGCGGTGCCTAATACGCCGAGGCCGAGTACGCCGATGCGCCGGGTTGACGCGGCGCGTACGGGCAGCGGGTCCCATGTTTTTTGTTGCTGCTGGAGTTGGTAGTCGAGGAGGTCGCGGTGGATGGTGAGCACGGCTTGGGTGACGTATTCGACCATTCCTTCGACGATGCCGGGTTCGATCATGCGGACTACGGGGATGTGTTCGGGCACGCCGGAGAGGTCGAATTGATCGACGCCGGCACCGATTGAGAATATGACTTCGAGGTTCGGTAGCGTGCGGGCGGGGTCTTCGGGTGGTTGCCAGGCGGCAAGGTAGCGGACCTTCGCGGGATCGCCGGTGTCTGGCCATATGCGGAACGGGATTTCTGGTGCTTTTTGGGCGAAGAGTTTTGCCCATTGGGTTCCGCGGTCGGAACTGGCCTTATAGAGAAATGTCATTTTGCTCGCGCCGGTGGACGGGGGGGTGTTAGGGGTTGGGGTTCGGGTCTATGCCGGGTTGGTGGTTCTTGCGCTAACGGTCTGAGTCATTGCCGGGTTGCTGCTTTTCAGGTTTTCGCGGGTTCCGTTCTGGCTGATCTTTTTCGCTCTATTAGCCACTGCGCGTGGCGGCGCGTCATTTCTTTGTCCAAAGCGACAAAGAAACGAAGCAAAGAAAGCGCTTTCACCTCTCTACCCTAAGTGTCCACAGCGTGCAGTTTTTATTCATGGGTGCCCCAAAAGCACGGTGCTCGCCAGAGCGGAGGATGTGTGAACCCCTCTTTCTCCGAACACGGATACCCCACGCTTCGCCACCAGTGACTGAACCTGCCCAAGGTACACCCCGCGCTATCCGCGTAAACCATCCACCAAATAGATTCGGATCCCGAAACATGCCGGCAACCCACTCAGAAATTGAATCACCGAAATGTGTAAGGCCACAGGTGGCCGAAATAACGCGCGTGCTAAACAAACGCCTAACAAAAATATAGCAGCCAAACTGGAAAATTTAACCTGCATCCGGCCGTCGCGCGATCTACGAAATTGCTACGCAGACCACACGATCGACCTGTCAGAACCCACGAATTAAGGCTATTTCCACGAGTATTGCTGCACAAACCGGGGGCTAACACATGAACAAAATGGGAGCCTAAAAAGCGCATGGGGCTGTGCTGGTTCATGGAACACGGGTGCTTGCCCGAGAGCGTACGGGGCGAAGCGTGTTCGTGTCAGTATTCGCGAGAAGGAGGGGTTCACACATCCTAAGTTCTGGCGAGCACCGTGCTTTTGGGGCACCCATGAATGAAAACTGCACGCTGTGGACACTTAGGGTAGTGCTGTTAAAAGCGTTTTCTTTGCTTCGTTTCTTTGTCGCTTTGGACAAAGAAATGACGCGCTGCCACGCGCAGTGGCTAATAGTGATAAAGAAAACATCCAACACTAAACCCGCGAAGACCTGGAAAGCAGCAACCCGGCATTGAACCCGACCGCTAACGCAAGAACCACCCTCGGCATTGAACCCGACCGCTAACGCAAGAACCACCCCTGGCATTGAACCCGACCGCTAACCCCAGAACCAACACCCCACCCCACTAACCCCAAGTGCGAACAACCCCCATCGGCCACTTACATTAAAGCCTGATTAATAATCCCAAACTGTTTAAAGTCAGCATCCGCGGGAGGAAACGCCCCGACCAAACCGTCGTCCGGCCCATTCAAAACCATTTTGACCACCGTATCAACCCGTGGCAAACCCAACCCGTCCAACCACTCCGTCAACCCACTATCCCCCGGGGTATCGATACGAACAAACATCCCCTCGTTCAACGCCAGCCAATGACTGATCAATGCCTTCGCCCGGCTCGAATCAGGCGCATCCGGCGCTACCACCGGCCCAATCGCAAAACCTCGCCCGAAACGCCTGAACAAGGCAAATCCAAGCAACTCGCCGTCGTGATCCAGTGCAATCCCATCCGCAGTCCCAAGCAACGCCGGCAACACCTCACTCCGATCCAGCCCGCACGCCCGCGAAGCCAGTTCGATCAACCGAGGCGCATCGTTAGCCCCAAGCGGCCGCAACCGCTCACCCGGCGGTAATGACACCAAAGGCGGCTGGAACGCCGCTCCCTGATGCTGGTCAAGCGACCCCACCGCACGGAAACCTAACTTCTCATACAACGGCTGGCCAGCCACCGTCGCGTGCAAAAACGTAACGCGCCCACCCAGTTGCTCAAGCACCAGTTCCATCAACCGCTTACCGATCCCTCGGCCCTGCCAGGCCGGCGACACAATCACCATCCCCAACGACGCGCGCTCAGCCCCGTAAGTCCAGTACAACACCGTGCCAATCACCCCCTCCGACACCTCCGCGACAAACCCCGCGCCCGCCTGCACCACGAAACGCCAGTCATCCGCCCGATGCGGCCACTTCAATTCAACAGTCAACGCATGCGCCGCGGCAATATCGTCGCCGGTAAAAGATCTATAGGTAACTGGTTCGCTATCTCGTTCATTGAATCGCTCGGACACGCCGACCTCCCTCGATGGCCTTCACTTCAGCCGCTCAGCAACCCCTCATCAGACTTCTCTTATCCAGGCTCAAATCAAGCTCAGGTCTCACGCCACCACTCTCGCATCCCACAAACAACGTGACTAGGACGATCTTTTCATGAAAGGACCCCGGAGCCGCGCCGCACGAACTTCAATGCAAAACGGCATGTCCGCACCCTCATAACGCGTGTGATCTGCCGAGCCAATGTTTTTGTCGACGATAAATGCTGCGCACCTAGCCCTACGATTTCATAAAGCCACGCAGCATTCGCGGCCGCTACCAAGACCGCTAGTCAAAGTGCTACTCAAAGGATCTTCATATGGATAGCTTCGATCCCGCCGCCGTCATCGTACGCAGCGGCCATTTTATTGGCGGCGACTACGTGGATGAAGGCGCACGCCGCATCGACGTCGCACGGCCATCGGATGGCATGGTGTATGCCTCGGTGCCGCTCGCGGACGCGGAGATGGTTGACCGTGCTGTCGAGAACGCATGGCAGGCATTTCGCACCAGCGGCTGGCGAACCATGCCGCCACGCGATCGTGCCCGCATCATGCGCCGTTTCGCTGACCTGATCGCCGCCAATGTCGACACGCTAGGCCCCCTCGAAGCGCTCGGTTCAACCCGCCCGATCCGCGATGCCACTCACTGGGACGTGCCGTTTACCGCCGAAGGCATTCGCTTCTACGCGGAGTTCGCCGACAAGATTGGCGGCGATGTGGCGGCCACGGATCACGATCACCTCGGCATGACGATCGCCGAACCGTACGGCGTGATCGGCGCTATCGCTCCGTGGAATTTTCCGCTGGTCATGGCATCGTGGAAGATCGCACCAGCACTCGCAGCAGGCAACGCCGTGGTGCTGAAACCCTCCGAAATGACACCGTTCTCGGTGCTGCGGCTCGCTGAACTTGCCATCCGCGCCGGCATTCCAGCGGGCATTTTCAACATCGTTCAAGGCGATGGCCGCACGACCGGCGACGCGCTCGTGCGCCATCCAAAAATCTCCAAGGTTACGTTCACCGGTTCCACACGCACAGGCGCCGCCATCATGGCTGCGTGCGCCGAGACGGGCACGAAGCCGGTGACGCTGGAACTGGGCGGTAAAAGCCCGCAAATCGTCTTCGCCGATGCCCCGCGCCTGGACGCCGTCGCGCGCCGTATCGCCGGGGCTATTTCGGGTAACGCGGGGCAAGTATGCGTCGCAGGCTCGCGGCTGCTCGTCGAGCGTTCGCTCGCGGAGCAACTGGCCGAACGCATCGCAGCTGTTTTCAGCGAACTGAAAGCGGGCGCGACCTGGACATCCGGGACAACCCTCTCGCCGATCATCTCGGAACCGCAGGCGGCGCGTATCGAAGCGATCGTCGGGCGCACGCTTGCCGGTGGCGCGACGTTGCGGTGCGGCGGCCTGCGATCCGACGGCTGCGGTGCGGGCGCGTTCTATGCACCTACGCTGCTGAGCGGCGTGACGCAGCACTCAGAAGCGGTTCAAGAGGAAGTCTTCGGGCCGGTGCTGACCCTGCAGACCTTCGATACGGAAGAGGAAGCGCTCGCGCTCGCCCAGCACCCCGATTACGGTCTGGCAGCGGGCGTTCATACAGGAGACCTGGGACGCGCGCTGCGGCTGGTCCGGGGTCTGGAAGCCGGCACGGTGTGGGTCAACCGCTACGGCAGGACGTCCGACTTCATGATCCCGACCGGCGGCTACAAACGCTCGGGCATCGGTAAGGACCTGGGCCGGCAGGCGTACGAAGCGAACCTTCGCTTCAAGAGCGTGCTGATCGATCTGCGCGAGTAGATCCAAAAAAGAAGGGCAAACCCTAAGCCCCGAAAGGGGCCAAAAGACAGCAGCAACCCGAACCGCAGACTCTGCTGCCGACACCCTGCAAAACGCTTGTTTTATGTTTTTGGATTGCGCGAATCAGGGACATCTTTGTTTTTGCGCTGATTAAATCTCTAACAGGAATGCGCTTTCCTGTTTTCGCCACTGAACCCCGCGCGGGTTCATATCAACGATAGGACTATCACCATGATCGAATTCGAACCGAAGTACATCACCTTCGACTGCTACGGCACGCTGACCAGATTTCGCCTCGCCGACACGACGCGCGAAATGTACGGTGACGTGCTGAGCGGTCCGGACATGGACAAGCTGATCGCGTTCTTCTCGGGTTATCGGCGCGATGAAGTGCTCGGTGCATGGAAGCCGTATCGCGACGTGATCGTGAATGCGTTCAAACGCGCTTGCCAACGCATGAACATCGATTTCGATGAAGCCAAGGCAGAAAAGTTCTACACCGCCGTGCCGACCTGGGGTCCGCATCCGGACGTGCCGGAAGGCCTCTCGCGGCTGGCGAAGAAGTACAAGCTCGTGATCCTGTCGAACGCGTCGAACAACCAGATCCAGAGCAACGTCGACAAACTCGGCGCGCCGTTCCATGCCGTGTTCACGGCTGAGCAGGCTCAGTCTTACAAGCCGCGCATGCAAGGCTTCGAGTACATGTTCGACAAGCTGAACTGCAACCCTGAAGACGTGCTGCACGTGTCGTCGAGCCTGCGCTATGACCTGATGACCGCGCACGACATGGGCATCAAGCACAAGGCTTTCGTCAACCGTGGCCATGAACCGTCGACGCCGTACTACGAGTACACCGAAGTCGACGATATCCCGCATCTCGCCACGCTGCTTGGACTGTAAGCCGCCGGATGAAGCTCGACTCCTACTGGCTCGACACCGCGCCGCCACTGCGCTCAACCACCGATGGCCCGGTCGATGGCCGCGTTGACGTGGCGGTGGTCGGGGCCGGCTTCACGGGTTTGTCGGCGGCGCTGGCGTTGGGCCGGCGCGGCGCGTCGGTGGCGGTGCTGGACGCGGGGCGGATCGGCGGCGGTGCGTCGGGTCGCAACGGCGGCCAGGTCAATACCGGCGTCGCCCAGGATTTCGCCGCGCTGGTCCAGCAGCTTGGACTGGAGAAGGCGCGCGGTTGTTATCGGGCCTACGCAGCCGCCGTCGATACCGTCGAACGCCTGATCCGCGAAGAGCAGATCGATTGCGATTACCTTGCATCGGGCAAGTTGAAGCTGGCGTCGAAACCGCATCATCTCGCGCATCTGGAGAAGACGGCGGAAGTGATCCGGCGTGAAGTCGATGCCGATATCGAGATCATCGGCCGCGACCGGATCTCGACCGAGATTCAGTCGGACAGTTTTTTCGGCGGCTTGCTGCAGCGGCATGGCGGCCAGATGCACATGGGCAAGTTCACGGTCGGTCTGGCGGACGCCGCCGCGCGTCATGGTGCGAAGCTCTACGAGAACGCGCCCGTGACATCGATAGAAAAAGCCGCTGACGGTGGGTACCGGATCGTGTCGGCGCGTGGCGAAGTTCGTGCAAACCAGGTGCTGGTCGCGACCGGACCGTCGCGGCAAGGACCGTTTGGCTGGTACCGGCGGCGTCTTGCACCGGTGGGTTCTTTCATCGTGGTGACGGAGCGCTTGCCTCCGGAGCTGGTGCACCAGGTCTTTCCGAATCGCCGTGCGTACACGACGTCGCGCCTGATGCATAACTACTTCCGCATCACGCCCGATTCGCGTTTGCTGTACGGCGGCCGCGCACGCTTCACGGCGTCCGAGCAGCCTTCTGACGCGAAGAGCGGTCGCATCCTGCAGGACGGTCTTGCGACCATGTTCCCGGCCTTGGCGCAGGCACGCATCGACTATTGCTGGGGTGGTCTCGTCGATATCACCGCCGACCGGCTGCCGCGTGCGGGCCAGCATGACGGCATCTATTTTTCGATGGGTTATAGCGGCCACGGCACGCAGATGTCCACGCACATGGGGCAGGTCATGGCCGATGTCATGGACGGCCGCGAGAGCGCCAATCCGTGGCGTGAATTCGAGTGGCCGGCGATTCCCGGCCACACGGGCAAACCGTGGTTCCTGCCGCTGGTGGGCACGTATTACCGCATCAAGGATGTGTTTTATTGATTCGTAGCCTTTCATGTAATCAAGCCGAAAAAACCAAAAATCAACCCCAGCCACCCTCGCGGAGAAGTCTCGATGAACAAACAAGATCTGCAACACGCCGATGCCCCAGCCGGGACCGAAGTGACCGAACTCGAGCGCCTGACGCGCCGGGGTGCGTCACGGCGCGAGGTGCTGCGTGCGCTGGCTGCAGCCGGCATGGCTTCGGTCACCGGGGCAGGGTTGCTCACCGCGAGCGGCGCTGCGTTCGCGCAGGCGAAGCCAAAGCAGGGCGGCAAGATTCGCGTGGCCACACAGTCGGCATCCGCCGCGGATACGCTTGATCCGGCAAAGGGCGCGCTCGGCACGGACTATGTTCGTGCATTCATGGTCTACAGCGGGCTGACCGAACTGGATTCGCATCTGGGCGCGAAGATGGCGCTCGCGGAATCGCTGGAAACAAAGGACGCGACCGTGTGGATCGTGAAGTTGCGCAGCGGCGTTCAATTCCACGACGGCAAAGCACTGGCGCCCGCCGACGTGATCTATTCGCTGATGCGCCATAAGGACCCGGCCACGGCATCGAAGGCCAAGACGCTCGCCGACCAGATCAAGGACGCGAAAGCCACGGGCCCGAATGAAGTCACCATCACGCTGGAAGGCGCGAATGCCGACCTGCCGGTGATCCTGGCGACCTCGCACTTTCTCATCATCAAGGACGGCACGACCGACTTCAAGACGGCCATTGGCACTGGTCCCTTCAAGATCAAGGACTTCTCGCCGGGCGTGCGTACGGTTGGCGTGAAGAACGAGAAGTACTGGAAGCCGGGCTTGCCGCATCTGGACGAAGTCGAGCTGATAGGTATTGGCGACGAATCCGCGCGCGTGAATGCGTTGCTTTCCGGCGACGTGCAGCTGATCAACGCGATCAGCCCGCGCTCGACAGGCCGCATCAAGGGCACGCCGGGTTTCACCGTGCTGGAGACGAAGACGGGCCAGTACACGGACCTGATTGTTCGCGACGACGGCGGGATTGGCGGCAACGCCGATTTTCGTCGAGGTATGTTCTATCTCATGGACCGCGAGCAGATTCGCCGCGCCGTGTTCCAGGGTTTCGGCACGATCGCCAATGACCAGCCGATCGATCCGACCAATAAGTACTTCATGCCGGGTATTCCCCAGCGTCCCTACGATCCGGAGAAAGCCAAGTTCTACTTCCAGAAGGCAAAAGTGGGTAACGCACCCGTGCAGATTTATGCCTCGCCGGCGGCCGACGGTTCGGTCGAAATGGCCGTGCTGTTGCAACAGGCTGCGCCCGCAGCGGGCTTGAACCTGCAGGTCACGCGTGTGCCCGCCGACGGCTACTGGTCGAACCACTGGATGAAACATCCGCTGGGTTTCGGCAATATCAATGCGCGCCCAAGCGCCGACGTGCTGTTCACGCAGTTCTTCAAGTCGGACGCGCCATGGAACGAAGCGAACTGGAAGAGTCCGAAGTTCGATCAGATGTTGCTCGCGGCGCGCGGCGATCCGGACGACGCCAAGCGCAAGCAGATCTACGGCGACATGCAGGTATTGGTGCACGAGAGCGGCGGTGTCGGCATTCCGATGTTCCAGAGTTCGCTCGACGGTTTCACGACCAAGCTCAAAGGCCTCGGATCGATTCCGCTGGCCGGCCTGATGGGCTTCATGTTCGCGGAGCATGTCTGGCTGGAAAGCTGAAGCGGGACCCAGTGGTCACCTAGTGGTCATGTAAAGCAGCAGCAAAGCACGCCGCCCGCGCGGGGCGTGCCGTTTCAACCCCGGAGGCGGATCATGAAAGCACACGCGTCACGACTTATCGCTGCTCGCCTGGGCCTCGCATTGCTCACGCTGCTGATTGTGTCGGCAGTGGTGTTCGGCATTACGGGGCTGCTTCCCGGCGACGCCGCGCAGCAGGCACTCGGGCAAGCGGCTACCCCCGAAGCAGTCACTGCGCTACGGCATCAGTTCGGGCTCGACCAGCCGGCCTTGCAGCGCTACTTCGAGTGGCTCTATCTGATTGTCACCGGCAACTTCGGCATGTCGTTATCGAATAGCTTGCCCGTGAGTCAACTGATCGCCACGCGCTTGCCGAACTCACTCGTGCTGGCCGGATTGACCGCCCTGGTGTCCGTTCCGGTCGCGCTCTTCATCGGCATCTCGTCAGCCATGTTCCGCGGCTCGCTGCTCGATCGCGTGCTCAACGTGCTGACGTTATCCACCGTTGCAGTGCCGGAGTTCCTCATTGCGACCATCGCCGTACTGGTCTTCGCCGTGAAACTGCGCTGGCTGCCCGCGTTGTCGTATTTGTCCGAGGTGTCGTCGTTCGGCGGCCTGCTGCGGATCTACGCCATGCCCGTCATGACGCTGTGCTGCGTGCTCGTCGCACAGATGGCGCGCATGACCCGCGCCGCCGTGCTCGACCAGCTCAACGCATCGTACGTCGAGATGGCGATCCTTAAGGGCGCGTCGCCCATGCGCGTGGTCCTGCGCCATGTGTTGCCCAACACCATTGGCCCGATCGCGAATGCGGTGGCGCTGAGCCTGTCGTACCTGTTCGGCGGCGTGGTGATCGTGGAATCGATCTTCAATTATCCGGGCCTGGCGAGCCTCATGGTCGATGCCGTCACGAACCGCGACATGCCGCTCGTGCAGGGTTGCGTCATGGTGTTCTGCGCGGCTTACCTGCTGCTCGTGCTGATTGCCGACCTGGCTCAAATCGTATCCAACCCGAGGCTGCGTCAACGATGAACCGACCTGCCAATTCTTCCATTCACCATCCCGGCAATGAGCTCTACGACATGGGCCTCGATGAAATCGTCAATGACCCGGCCATCCCCGAGCCTGAAGTTGCCGGGCCAAAAGCGGGCGTGCTGAAACGGCTGCACCGACGCTTCTCCGTGCTGGGTTTGATCGGCTTCGTGCTGGTCGTATTCTGGATGACCATTGCGGTCATCGGTCCGTGGATTGCACCTTATAAAAGCGGTGCGCTGTCGTCGGTGGATATATTCGCCGGGTCGAGCCGTGCGTTCGCGCTGGGCACCGACTATCTTGGCCGCGACATGCTCAGCCGGATTCTCTACGGCACGCGATACACGGTCGGGCTGGCGCTGGGCGCGGCGTTGATGGCGAGCCTGATCGGCACGTTCTTCGGCTTGATCGCTGCGGTGTCGGGACGTTGGGTGGATGAAATCCTGAGCCGCTTGTTCGACGCGTTGATCTCCATTCCAAGCAAGGTGCTCGCGCTCGTCGTGATCGCCGCGTTTGGTTCCTCCATCCCGATGTTGATGGGTGTCGCCGCGCTCGCCTACATTCCCGGCGCGTTCCGCATCTCGCGCTCGCTCGCGGTCAACTTGATGACGCTCGAATATGTACAGGTCGCGCGGGCTCGCGGCGAAAAACTGTTCTACATCGCGCGCGTGGAAGTGCTGCCGAACATGATCCATCCGATGCTCGCCGACTTCGGCCTGCGCTTTGTGTTCATCGTGTTGCTGCTTAGCGGCCTCAGCTTCCTGGGCCTCGGCGTGCAGCCGCCCAATGCCGACTGGGGCTCGCTTGTGCGCGAGAACATTGGCGGGCTGGCTGAAGGCGCGCCCGCCGTCTTGATGCCGGCTATCGCGATTGCGACGCTGACTATCGGCGTGAATCTGCTGATCGATAACCTGCGCCGCCGTGGCGGCCGCGGGCAAGGAGCTGCGCAATGAACACCGACGCGATCGACATGATTCAAGTGAAGGGCTTGCGCGTGGTGGCAGGCGCGGCCCCCGATCCGGTGACGGAGATTGTCAAGGGCGTCAACTTCTCGGTGAAGAAAGGCGAAGTGCTCGCGTTGATCGGCGAGTCGGGATCGGGCAAGACGACCATCGCGCTGGCGCTCCTGGGATATGCGCGGCAAGGATGTTCTATTAGCGGCGGGTCGGTGCGGATCGGCGAGACGGAAGTGTTTGAACTCGACCAGCGAGGCCGCCGGGCACTGCGTGCCCGGACCGTGGCGTATGTGGCGCAAAGTGCGTCCTCGGGGTTCAATCCGGCGCGCACGATTATTGATCAGGTAACCGAACCTGCGTTGCTGCATCGGCTGATGACGAAAGACGCGGCGCGTCGCAAGGCGGTCGAATTGTTCCGTGCGCTTGCGTTGCCGGAGGCGGACACGATCGGCGAGCGTTATCCGCATCAGGTATCCGGTGGCCAGTTGCAGCGTCTGATGGCGGCCATGGCGTTGATCACGGATCCAGCGGTAGTGGTGTTCGACGAACCGACGACCGCACTCGATGTAACCACGCAAATCGAAGTGCTTGCCGCGTTCAAGAAGGTGATCCGCGAGTTGGGTACTACGGCGATCTACGTGTCGCATGATCTTGCGGTCGTCGCGCAAATGGCAGACCGGATTGTCGTGCTGAACGGCGGCCGGATAAAAGAAGATGGTCTGGTGGCGCAAGTGCTCGACGCGCCCGTCGATGTTTACACGCAGCAGCTACTGGCTGCCACGCGGCGGCCCGAGCCGGTGTTATCGGTGCAGACGGCGGCGCAGAAACTCGCCGCACCCTTGCTCGAAATTCGCGGGTTAGCGGCGGGTTATGGCCGTATCGACCGATACGGCGCGCCGGCCGTGCGCGTGCTCGACGACGTGAGTCTGTCCATCGCGCGCGGCAGCACGCTGGGCGTGATCGGCGAATCAGGATCGGGCAAGACGACGCTCGCGCGCGTGGTGGCGGGTCTGGTCGACCGGGCGCGCGGTGAAGTTTTCTTCGATGGCAACCCGCTCCCGGCGCAACTCTCGAAACGGACTCCTGATCAATATCGGCAGATCCAGATCGTGTTCCAGAACGCCGATACCGCGTTGAACCCGAGCCATACAATCGCCGATATCCTCAGCCGGCCGCTCGCTTTTTATCATCATCTGCGCGGGTCGGCGGCGCGCAAGCGAATGCTCGAACTGCTCGATCTCGTCAAGCTGCCCGCATCGATTGCAGAGCGCGCGCCGGGTGGTTTGTCAGGCGGCCAGAAGCAGCGTGTCAACCTGGCGCGCGCGCTCGCGGCCGACCCCGCGCTGATCCTCTGCGACGAAGTGACGTCCGCGCTCGACACCGTCGTCGGCGCGGCCATTCTCGACCTGCTTGCAGAACTGCGCCGTGAGCTGGGTGTGTCGTACATGTTCATCAGCCACGATATTTCAACGGTGCGTTCGATCTGCGATGAAGTGATCGTGCTGTACGCGGGGCATCGTGTGGAAGCGGGCGAGCGCGACGTGCTCGTGGCGCCGCCGTATCACCCGTATACCGGCTTGCTGGTCGACTCCGTGCCGGCGCTGAAACCCGGTTGGCTCGACGCGCGCCGTTTGGTGGGCAGCGCCGCGTTGCCGCAGATGGGCGAAAGCGCGGACATCGCCGAGCTGTGCAGCTTCAGGGCGCGCTGTCCGGTTCGTATCGACGGTAAATGCAATGCCACGCCGCCCTCCATGAAGAAGCTGGCTTCGGGCGCCGAAATTCTTTGCCACCATTCAACGGACGAGTTGAGCCGGCTGCAGACTGTCGAGGTGGTTGAAGCATGAGCGGACGATTCGTGCGGCTGGCGGAAACGGAGCGTAAGACGTTTGTGATAACCGTCGATGGCGTCGCGCGCCAGGCAGCCGATGGCGACACGCTGATGGTCGCGTTGCTGACCGGCATGCGGACCTTGCGCGACTCCGAATTCGGCGACGGCAGGCGCGCGGGATTCTGCCTGATGGGCGCATGCCAGGATTGCTGGGTCTGGACCGCTGACGGCGAGCGCTTGCGTGCGTGTACAACGCCGGCGGAAGCGGGCATGTCGATCGTCACGCAATTGGCTGCAGACGGGGAGGGCGTATGGCCGCGCGGGTAGTCGTGATTGGCGCGGGACCAGCGGGCGTGCGGGCAGCCGAAGCACTGGTCGAAGCGGGTCTGCGGCCAACCGTCATCGATGAAGGGCGGCGAGACGGCGGCCAGATTTATCGACGGCAGCCGGACGGTTTTACGCGGTCGTACGAGACGCTCTATGGCACCGAAAGTGCACGCGCTGCCGCGCTGCATTCGACCTTCGACGCGCTCAAGAGCCGTATCGACTACTTGCCTGAGACGCTCGTCTGGAACATCGGGGCGAACGCCGTGCATCTAGTGAGTGGGACGTCGTACCGCACGCTTGATTTCGATGCGCTGATCATTTGCAGTGGCGCAACGGACCGGTTGATGCCGGTCAAGGGCTGGCATTACGCCGGCACATATAGCCTGGGAGGTGCCCAAGTCGCGCTGAAGTCGCAGGGGTGCTCGATCGGTTCCCGAGTCGTGCTGATGGGCACCGGGCCGCTGCTGTACCTTGTCGCTGCGCAGTATGTGAAAGCGGGCGCAGCGGTGTCCGCCGTCTTCGATACCTCCACGCTTTTACATCGGCTCAGCGCGTTGCCGAAGCTGCTCGCCATTCCCGCCGCGCTGAAAAAAGGCATCGCTCTGATGGGCGTGCTGAGGAAAGCGCGGGTGCGTGTATATCGCGGCGTGCGGCCATTGGAAATAAGCGGCTCATCGGAGCATGGCGTGAGCCACGTAGAGGTCGCGCTGCAAAGCGGCATGCCTTTGAAGGTGGCCTGCGATGCAGTCGCGATGGGGTACCACTTGCGCCCTGAAACGCAGCTCGCCGACTTGGCCGGCTGCGAATTTTCCTTCGATGACGCCACCCGGCAATGGCTGCCCGCTACCGATGAAGACGGCCGCAGCAGCGTGAAGGGCGTCTATCTGGCAGGCGACGGTGCGCGTATCCGCGGCGCGGATGCCGCTGAACGATCAGGCCGTCTCGCCGCCCTCGCTGCGATGCAGGACAGTGGTTTGAAGGTCGAAGGCCTGGCTGCCTTGCGTGAACAATTGCAGGTCTTCAGCCGCTTCGCGGCCGGCTTGCGCGCGGCCTTTCCGTGGCCGGCGCGGTTTGCGAGCATGCTGCCGGACGAGACTATCGTGTGCCGTTGCGAAGCCATCACTGCCGGCGAATTACGTCGCGTCGTCCGCGAAACCGGCGCGCAGGAAGCGAATCGCGCGAAGGCATTTTCGCGTGTGGGCATGGGCCGCTGCCAAGGCCGGTTTTGTGCTCACGCGAGTGCGGAAGTGATCGCAGCGGCGGCGTCCGTGCCGCTGGCTTCCGTTGGGCGGCTGCGTGGGCAAGCGCCGGTTAAACCGCTGCCGGTGGCGCTGGTCGAGGAAGAGGGGGCAACTGAATGACCGCGACACAACGAGCAGCTTCCGGTGCCCCTCATCAAGCCGATGTGATCGTGATCGGCGGCGGCATCATGGGCACGACCACTGCGTTCTTCCTTCGACGCCGCAACCCCGCTTGCTCCGTGATCCTGCTCGAGCGCGGCTTGACGGGCCAGCAAGCGAGCGGCGTCAATTTTGGCGGTGTCCGCAGGCAAGGCCGTGCGCTGCCGCAACTCGCAATGGCGAATCGCTCGCTCAACACGTGGCAGCGTTCGAAAGAGCTGCTGGGCGAGGACGTCGAATTCCTGCCGTCCGGGCACACACGGGTCTGTTATCACGCGCACGATGCGGATACCTTCGACCGCTATGCCGCCGATGCCCGGGCGTACGGCCTCAATCTCGAAGTGCTGCACGGCAAGGCGATGTTCGAGCGTTTCCCTTTTCTCGGCCGCGAGGTGCTGGCCGCTTCCATCTCGCCGCTCGACGGTCATGCAAACCCCCGCCTCGCCGCGCCGGCCTTCGGCCGGGCGGCGGCGCGCATGGGCGCGCAGGTGGTGGAGAACACGGAGATCGTGCAGGTGGAGAAGGACGGCGGCGGCTTTCGCGTGGAGACTGCGGCAGGCGTGGTGTATCGCGCAGCGCAGCTCGTGATTTGCGCGGGCGCGTGGGCGAGCAGACTCACTGAGCAGTTCGGCGAGCCGGTGCCGCTGCGCGCAAGCGGACCGCAAATGTCGGTCACTGAACCTGTGCCTTATGTTTTCAAGTCGTCGATGGGCGTGTTCACATCGATCAAGCAGGAGGGCATCTACTTCCGCCAGATTCCGCGCGGCAACATCATCATAGGAGGCGGCCCACCCGGTCCCGCCGATGCGCTAACGAGACGTGCATCCGTGCTGCCGATCAACACAGTGCGCCAGATTGCGCAGCTGCGCCGCCTGGTTCCCGCGATGGCTCCGCTGCACGTGATCCGCGTCTGGAGCGGTGTGGAGGGTTACCTGCCCGACGGCGAGCCGGTGATAGGCCGCAGCTCGACTACTGACGGACTGTTCTATGCGTTCGGCTTCAGCGGCTCGGGGTTCCAGATTGGCCCGGGCGTAGGTGAGACGCTGGCCGAGCTGATCGATACCGGTAGCACACCGATTCCACTCGATCTATTTTCGATCAGCCGGTTCGCGGCCTTTGCAACTTCATCGCAGGCTCAACCTGTGGCGGCGGCTTCATGAAACAAGCCATGCCGCTGACCGAAGCACGGGCGTTTATCGAAGCGCATTTCGATGAACCTGTCACGCTTGCACAACTTGCCGAGCTCTCGGCGCTTAGCGTCTCGCGATTCGCGACCGCGTTTCGCCAGCAGTTTGGCTCTTCACCATACCGGTATTTATGCGGGCTACGGATTGAACGCGCGCAAGCATTGTTGCTGGCGGGCATGCCGGGATCGGTGGTCGCGGCTGAAGTCGGGTTCTTCGACCAGAGTCATTTCGCACGGCATTTCAAACGTTTCTGCGGCATGACACCGAGCATGTATCTAAAGCGATCGCGCGCGAGATGTTCAGTACAGGGAGGCAGCGGCTTGTTGCGCGGCGCTGGTAATGGAGTTGAGCCGGCGGACGAGCACATGCTCTGCGAGCAAGCAGCGTGAGAGTAGAGCTCAATTGAATAACGGCGAAGATGCGCAACAGCGCGGTCACCGTTGCGCGCCTTCGCCGCCACTCATTTAGTGTGCGCTACGAGCCGTATCAACCCAGCCGTCGAACTGCGTTTTGTTCGCGGCCAGCCACTGGTCCGCGAGTGTCGAGACGACCGCTGTTGCACCGTTGCCCTTGCTGATCGCAAGTTCCCAGGCCGACCATGTCGCCGATGGGAAACGGATCTGCTCGACGAGCTTCTTCACGACCGGATTGGCCGCGATGAATTGCTTGTTCGCGACCGCACCGTAGTTCCACGATGCCATCGCCATACGGCACGGATTCGCGCCGCCCGCACATCCTTCAACGCCATTCACGAGCGCCGAGCCGTGGTTCGGCACGTTCGGCGGCAACGCGTCGGTGGGCGTCGGCAACCATACGACGTCTTTACCCGGCACCAGCACATTGACCGTCCACGACGGGCTCCACGCGTAGAAGAACGCCGGCTTGCCTGCCTTGACGCGCGTCACGACGTCCGCCATCAGCGCCTCGTATTTACCACTTACCGGATGCACGGTCTGACGGAGTCCGAACTTGTCCAGCTGATAGTTGACGACATCGCCGCAACTCCAGCCCGGATCACAACTGATCAGTTGCGCCTTGTCGTTGTCCCCAAACAGTGCGGCAATCTTCGGGTCCTTCATCTGTTCGAGACTGGTGATGTTGTGCGCTAACGCGGTCTTTTTATCGATCAGGTAACCATTGATTCCACCGCCAATAATTTCGCCCCCGCCGATCATTTCAGCCTGAGCCTGGACCACGCGGAAATCAGGTTCGCTCTGCGGAAAATTGACGTCGGTCTCCATGTCGACGTCGCCTTGCGCGACCGCTTGAAAGAACAGTACCGTCCCCATGGTGCTCAGATTCACCTCGTAGCCGAGCGACGTCAGCGCCTTCTTCACGATCTGTACCGCGACGTAATTCGCGCCCAGGCTGTCGGTCTGCGCGTAGTGAATTGTCTTGCCCGCACCGGGCTGAGCCTGCGGGGATGCGGCTACTGCGGGCGTTGCAAATGCCACGCTTGCTACGCACGCCGCGACCGTTGCCGCTCGCATCATTGCTTTCATGAAGGTCATCTCCCTGTTTGAATATTAAGGTTTGGTCTACTTCCGCTGCGGCGACTTATCGAAGTGAGGGATCGGTTTTTGCCGTCGCACGGATGGATATAAGTTACGTGACACTAAAAAATGCGTCTTCCATCGAAAGGAAGGACGGCGGCGGCAAGATGGCCTACCGTTCAACGTAGGGTGTTAGTTCGACGGCTTGGTCGCGGACAGTTGGGAGCGTGATGTGACGTGCGCACCTTGGCTTATCCATGGTGCGCATTCGGTGATTTGCCAGCGAGGGTAGGGGAAACCATCAGAGTCGTACATTGCCGTGAAGCGTTTTTCACTCCCAGTCGGGCACCCTGTCAGGCATGCTCTTCACGACCTTCGTAACGATATAAGTGAAGTAGCGTTCTATTCCGATTTCCCCTATCAGCAGTGAGTCAATGAAGCGCTGGTAGTGGTAAATATCGCGCGAGACCACGTGCAATACATAGTCCACGCCGCCGCCTGTCGCATAGCACTGCACGACTTCCGGCGCGGCCTGCATGGCCTCCTCGAAGCGCCGCATGTCCCGCTCTGTATGTCGTGCGAGCGTGACTTCCACCACGATCCGGCTCGCGTTAAGGGTTCCGACCCAGTCGAGTTCCGCACGATACCCCTTGATAACGCCGCTCTCCTCAAGCTTGCGCACGCGTTCCCAAGTGGGCGAAATCGACAGGTTCACTTCTTCGGCGAGTTTTGATTTCGTGATGCGGCCATCGCGGGCAAGAACGCGCAGGATGGCGATGTCGTAGCGGTCGAGCTTGATCACCGTCAGACGGCCACCGCGATAACGTGATCGCTTGGATCGTGCGCTTGGTAGCGTTTTTTGTCGTAATAGTGGCCGCTAGTTGGCACGGTCGACGCAATGGGTGATGCACGCATTACTGCTCCTTTACAAACAACCTTAGTAGTCGTGTCAAGACAACGAACGTGAGCTTTACGCTTGCTTGGTAAGCGCGCTCATTTGCGGATGTTGCCACAGGCACGAAACAGGAGCTAACGCTTCTTCATTGAAGACGTTGAAAATCGCATATGACAGATGCTCGGCCGGATAAGCGCTACAAGTCTGTCATCGTTTGAAAACATCCCCACGCCGAAGAGCCGTCTTACCGATCGGCTCTATCCAGCGACTTTGACGCCGGCTTCTCTGATATCGCGGCAACGCCGGCGTCTTTATCAACCGCAAGCCAGCGCCGCAGCCTTTTCGCTGATCAAGCGTTCGCCTTTTCGGCCTCCATCTCCGCCATGTCCTGAAAGCGATCAGCAATGCGCGGATGAGCGCGGCCGCCGTCCGCTGCGCCTATCGCGATCACGATTTCGTCGGGGCCGGGAGCATCCGCTACCTGGAACGTTGCCGTGATGAAGTGCGACCGCTTGCCCGTTTCCGACTTATGGATCATGGGAACAGACAGGAGCGCGCCGGGGGCTGAACGCGTGTTCGTGAAGCTGAGAAATGCAGTGCCGTTGACTGCCTCACGAAACATGTTGCCAAAGCGAAGCGTGTGGATCAGCGCCGAACCGTGCTCGATCTCACCGTTGACACCCACGGTCGCTGCCTTCCCATAAGCCTCCACGCGATCGGCCGGCATGATGGCCACAAGCCGCCGTGTCATCTCGGCGCCCAGCACCGGAGCAAGCCGCAGGATCTCCGGCCGGAGGTCTTCCACGAAGCCTTTTCCTGCCCACGGATTGCGAACGATTGCTGCAACGACCACCGTTGTAATCGGCCGCTCAGCCTTCCTTCCTCCCTCGATGACGGTCTCTTCAATAAACGTCGCGATCTTGCGAATCCCAGTTTCCATGTGCGCACTCCATTGGTTGGCGGGTGGGGATACTGACTTGTCCAATACGAATGCTAACGACGCAAACAGGGTGCGTCCTCCGCGCCTTCGAGGGATGAATCTTTTATTTTTTGCTACGTTATGTCGTATATTGAAATAAGACTTTTGGATGCTCTGATATGCCAGATCAACTGTCGCGGATCATGTCGCTTCGTGATGTCGCGAGCCAAATCAACTCAGATGGCGACCTCGATACGCTGCTGCGGGACCTCATCCAGGCGGCATGCCGGCACGGCTCGTGGGACCTGGGATCGATCATGACCGTGGACCTCGCGCATGGTTTCGCGCTGGTCACGGCGCGTTATGAAACCAATGCCATGCTGCGCCGCCCACTAGGAGATCGATGGGAACTGGCGACCAGTCCTGCGCTGGTTGCGCTGCAGCGTTTCGAGCCCGTATATATCCGCGATGCGCGCGAGTCCGTTGAATTCCCCGGGTATCGGCTTGAAGCGCATGAGCGCGGTTATTGCACCGTGCTGATCTATCCGATGGCGAGCGTCGACGGTGAAGGGCGGCCCATGGTCATGGCCGTTTCGTCGCGCAAAGTGGTGGACGTGTCCGCCGATGATCTCGCGTTCATGGGGATCATCGTGCATCTTGGGGCAATAGCGATTGAACGTGCGCATCGCCATCAAGCGCAGATTGCTGCGGCCGAACAATTGCGCCGCGTGCTCGGCGCGCAGGGTTCGCTGCTGCAGGAAGTGCTCGCCGGCGGCTCCATAGAAACCCTCACCGCCATGCTCGGCGATCTTCTCAATGCGCCCGTACTCGTACTGGATTTCTTCGCAAGCAGCTTGCTTGCGTCCGCGTCGCCCGTGCCTGACGCTCACGACAACGACGCGTGGCGTCTCATGCTGGAAGGGGCAACGGGCCGTCAGATTCTTGCCGAGGTCCGCGACGCTGTCACCACCCGGCACGCCGAGACCATCACGCTGCACCTTGGCGACAAGCTCTCGCTCGATGCCCGCATAGAGTCGCTCATGGTCGACGATGAAGCGGTCGGCGCTTTGCTGACCTTCGACAAGGCCGACGCGAATGATCTACAGAAACTCCTCATCGAAAGTGCAAAGTTTGCGCTAAGCGTTCAATTGATGCGTAGCGTCATACGCTTTCGCTTCGAGACGCGAACGCTCACTGAATTGTTCTTCGAAATCGTCGAGCGGCGCTGGCGCGACGAGCAGGACATGCTGCGCCGCGCCCGTCGCCTCGGGCTGTCACTCGCGGCGCCCATGCGCATGCTCGTGACCGATTTTCCGGATCGCACGGATGCGTCCGCGGATCTCTCTGTCGATGCGCATCGCGCGGTCGCGCTGCTTGCCGCGCAACTGCATGTTGCGGTGCACATCGTGACGGTTGGCGGCGCGCTGGTGTGCCTCGTGCCGCATGAGGAGGGTGTAGAACTGGACCGGGTTGCGCGACTGGCGCAGCGCGTCTCCGAGACCTTGTTCCGTTCGTTTGGCAGTGAACCCATCGTGGTCGTTGGCGACACATGCGAAGGGCTCGAATCGATTGCGAACGAATGGGAGCGCTGCTGGCGCATGATCCGGGTGGCCCGCACATTCGGCAGACGCGGTGCGATGACCGTCCCTGACTTCGGACCGTTGCCCATGCTGATCGGCGCCGCTGATTCCGCCGATGTGCGCAGCTTCATTGACGGCGCCATAGGCCGGGTAGTGGAGCACGACAAGAAGCACAAGTCCGCTTACCTTGAAACGCTCGCTGCCTATGTCCGCTCAGGCTGCCGCAGCCAGCATTGCGCCGATGCGATGGACCTTCACGTGACCACCCTGCGGTATCGCCTGTCGCGGATCTCGGACCTGTTTGGCATCCAGGTCGAAACGCCTGAGCAGCGTTTCGCGATCGAGCTTGCGTTGCAGCTGCATAGCCTGGTTGAGAACAGCATACCGTCAGCGAAGCGCGCTAAGTCAGTACCTCGAATGAGAGGGTAATCAGGCTCGGATGTCCTTCGATCCAGCGGAAGATATCGGATTTTGCATGGCTTAACTTAGACCTCAACGTAACGACGTTCGAGGTGAAGTACATGCAAGCCGAAGTTTCAGATAAACCCGTCGCCGTGGATCCGGTCGCCTTGCGCCGAGCGTTCGGCACCTTCGTGACAGGGGTGACGATCATCACCACCCGCGACGCCGAAGGCCGTCCGCGTGGCATGACGGCGAACTCGTTCACGTCGGTGTCGCTTGATCCGCCGTTGCTCCTCGTATGCGTAGGAAAGGGTGCGTCGAGTTATCCCGTCTTCCAGGATACCGGTCACTTCGCCGTCAATCTGCTGCACGAAGCGCAGACCGACGTCTCCAATCTGTTCGCCTCCAAATCCGCCGATAAATTCGCTGCCGTCAGTCATGACGGCGTCCACACTGGCGCGCCCGTGCTGACCGAATGCCTGACGTGGTTCGACTGCACGGTCCATGACCGCGTTGATGCAGGTGACCACACGATTCTCATCGGCCGCGTCCAGGCCTTTGGAACCAGTCCTTCAGCGCCGCTCGGCTTTTGCCGCGGCCGCTATGCGCAAGTCAAGGATCCGTTGCCGCCGGGCTGGCTCTCATCGCACAACATGATCGTCGGTTATCTCATCGAGGCCGAAGGATCATTGCTGCTGGCAAGCGATGGCAAGAATGGCTGGACGTTGCCCAGTGCACCGCACCGGCTCGTCAATGGCCGGCTTCCGATTGCAGGCGGAGACGACCTGGAGTTGCTGCCCGACGATACGTTCCTCTATTCCGTCTTCGATGCAGCCGGCAGCGACTCCGGTTACCTGATCTACCGCGCCCGCCTGGCGCTTCCGCGTGCGGCTTGCGAGATCCCCGAGAACTTCCGCTTCTTCCCGCTCGACCAGCTTCCCTACGACGACATCCCGACGACGGAAATACGGGGAATGCTGCGGCGTTATGTGAACGAAAGCGCTGGCGGGCGGTTCGGCATCTACATGGATTCACACGATGGCGGCCGCGTCGCGATGGTCAGTGCAGCGCAGCCTCATATGAAGCATTTGCAGCATTCGCAACCTTGAATCTGGAAAGGACATGATGAAAACGACAGTCGAAAGTTTGCAAGGGTCGAGACAGAATCTATTCATTCATGGAGAGTTCACGACTCCACGCAGTGGGCAATATGTGTCGAGTTATGACCCCACCACGGCTACTCCCTGGTATGAGTTTGCGCAAGCCAATGCCGACGACGTGGATGCCGCTGTGCGCTCGGCGCAAGCTGCATTGAAGAACCCTGCGTGGCGCCGGATCACGCAAACCGATCGCGGCAAACTGGTGCGCCGTCTTGCCGATCTCGTGCTCGCCAACGCGGACGAACTGGCGTTGATCGAATGCCGCGACAACGGCAAGCTCATCAAGGAAATGCGCGCGCAGATGCGGGCTATCCCTGACTCGTATCTCTACTTTGCCGGGATGGCCGACAAGCTTCAGGGCGATACGATCCCCGTCAACAAACTCGACACGCTGAACTTCAATTTGCGTGAGCCCATAGGCGTGGTCGGCATGATCATCCCGTGGAATTCGCCGCTGATGATGCTCACGGGCACGCTCGCGCCGTGTCTCGCGATAGGCAATACGATCGTTGTCAAACCGTCGGAACACGCGACGGCTTCAACGCTCGCGCTTGCTGAACTGGCTATCGAAGCGGGCTTTCCGCCGGGTGTATTCAACGTCGTCACGGGTGACGGCGCGACGACCGGCGACGCACTCACGCGCCATCCCGGCATCGCTAAATTTGTGTTCACTGGCAGCACGGTGACCGGTCGCAAGATTGCGGGCAACGCGGCGGAAAATCTCGTTCCCTGCCAGATGGAACTGGGCGGCAAGTCGCCACATGTCGTGTTCTCCGATGTCGACGTGGATAGGGCGGTGAACGGCGTTGTATCGGGCATCTTTGCGGCAGCCGGGCAGACCTGTGTGGCGGGTTCGCGCTGCTTCGTCGAGGCACCGGTGTATGAGCGTTTCGTCGAGGCGCTGGTCGAGCGCACGCGTCGCGTCAAGGTCGGACATCCGATGGCCGACGACACGGATATCGGACCGCTCGCTCTTGCCAGTCAGCTCGACAAAGTAGTGGGTTACGTCGCGTCCGGCGTGAGCGAGGGCGCGAAGATCGCGATCGGCGGAGGACAACCCAAAGACTCGGCGTTATCGCGTGGCTGGTACTTCCAGCCGACCGTGATGACGCAGGCCCGCAACGAGATGCGCTTCATGCAGGAGGAGATTTTTGGACCGGTCGTGGGCGTGGTTCCGTTCAACACGGAAGAGGAGCTCATCGCGCTCGCCAACGATACCGAATACGGCTTGGCCGCGGGCATCTGGACCCAGAACATTGACCGCGCACTGCGCTTTGCACGCGACATCGAGGCGGGCACGGTCTGGGTGAACACCTATCGTTCGGCGGCTTATATGTCGGCGAACGGAGGCACCAAGCGAAGCGGTTACGGGCGTCGCGGCGGCTTTGAAGTGATGCGCGAGTTCTCGCGTTTGAAGAACGTCGTGATCGACTACTCGGGCGCCATGCAAGACCCGTTCGTCATTCGTTTGCGCTGAGCCATGCGCGTTGCCAAAAAATCCAAATCAAGAGACTCATTATGAAATTTGCCATCTCAATCAGCATGGAGCGTTTCTCGCCGAAGGATTCAATGTCGACGGCCATGTCCAATATGCTGGCGCTGGCGCGCATGGCCGACGAAGGCGGCTTCGAAACGCTCTGGACCGCCGAGCATCACACGATCGAATGCACCGTCTCGCCTAATCCGTTCGCTATCCTGACTTGGTTGTCGCAGCACACGCAGCGCGTCAGGCTTGGGACAGCGACGCTGGTCGCGCCGTACTGGTCACCAATCCGGCTCGCTGGCGAAGCCGCCATGTGCGATCACCTGACGGGTGGACGCCTCGAATTCGGGATTGCGCGCGGTGCGTATCAGTACGAGTTCGATCGCATGGCCGGCGGCATTCCTCAGCAGGAGGGCGTAGGGTATATGAAGGAACTCGTGCCGGCCGTGCAGAAGCTCTGGGCAGGCGATTACGCTCATGACGGACATTACTGGAAGTTTCCGCTGGCGACGTCCGTACCCAAGCCATTGCAGCAACCTCATCCGCCCATTTGGGTGGCCACACGCGACCCCGGCAGTTTCGACTGGGCGGTTGGCATTGGTGCGAACATCTTGTCTACGCCGCTGTCCGCGCCGCCGGCTGAAGTCGCGGTGCTGGGCGAGAAGTTCCGCAAGGCCGTGGCCGACCATCCCGAGCGTGCGCGCCCGCGCTTCATGATGCAGCGGCGGACCTGCGTATACGATCACCCCGATGACTGGCAAACCGCCGTGCGTCACAGCGTGGATTACGGCCGCACCTTCGAAAACCTGATGCAGAACATTGGCACCGTCAAGGATGGTTTTCCTGAGCCTGTGCCGTACGAGACGGTGGCGAATCGTGCCAACTACGACCCCGCGAACATTCGCGATAACCTGATGTTCGGCACGCCCGACGAGGTGATCCGGAAGCTGCAGATTTACGAAGACCAGGGCGTCGATCAATATTGCCTGGGCCTCTCGTTCAACCTGCCGTTCGAGCTGCAGGTCAAGACGTTGCGTCTCTTCATCGATGAAGTGATGCCGAATTTTGCCGCGCGCGATGCCGGACGAAAACAGGATCCACAGGGCGAGCCGAGCGTCGCGGCTGCGGGGTACTGACCCATGGACGCCGCCAGGACTTCAACAGCGCAAACTGCTGCCGATCAGACATTCACCGGCCGTGGCGTGGTGCTGAATTATCGGCTCCAGGGTGAAGGCTCGCGCCCGCTGGTCTGCATCCACGGCGTGGGGTCGAGTCTTGATGCCTGGGAAGGCGTCGCAGCAAAATTGAGCGATACCTTCAGTATCCTGACGCTGGATCTGCGTGGTCATGGGCGCTCATCGCTGATCAAGGGCCGTTATGAAATCGATGATTTCGTGGGCGACGTGTTGGCACTTGCCGACCATGTGGGCTTCGAAAAATTCGACCTCGCCGGCTTCTCGCTCGGTGGCCTGATCGCGCAGCGGCTGGCGCTCACGCATGCGGCGCGCCTGAGGAAACTCGTGTTGCTGGCTACTGTGGCCGGGCGCACGCCCGAAGAGCGTGAACGGGTGGCAGCGCGGCTTGCTGCGCTGCAATCCGGCGACCGGGGCTCGCACTACGATGCGTCAGTGTCGCGGTGGCTTACCGAGGGGTTTCAGCAGCGTCATCCCGAGCTGGTCGCGCGCATGCGCCAGCGTAACGCCGAGAATGATCCCGATTGCTACGCGGCCGCTTATCGCGTGTTGGCGCAAACGGACTTTGGCGGTCTTATCGATCAGATCGGGGTGCCGACCCTGATCGCGACCGGAGAAGAGGACCAAGGCTCCAACCCGCGCATGGCGCATTTCATGCACGAGCGCATTCCCGGTTCGCAACTCGAGATCCTGCCGGGATTACGGCATTCGATCCTGATCGAGGCGCCGGATCTTGTCGCCGCGCTGATGCGCCGCTTTCTGGCGGGTGAAGATAAGGAGTTGCGCTCATGATTGTCGAAGAACGGATCTATCGAATCAGGAACGGCTGCATGAGCCGTTATCTTCAACTTGTGCGGGAAGAGGGGCTGGCGATCCAGCAACCGATCCTTGGCGGGCTCGTGGGCTACTTCACGTCTGATATAGGCCCCTTGAGCCAGGTGACGCACTGGTGGGCTTACGCAGACCTTCAGGACCGGGCGCGCCGCCGTCAGCAACTGGCGAATGATTCAAGATGGCAGGCTTTCCTGCCCAAGCTGTCAGAGAACATCGAGCAGGCGGAAAACAGGATTCTCGTGCCGACGGACTTTTCACCGTTGCAGCATCTTTCCCAATTTTCGCAATCCGCTGGCTCTCATGAGGAGAAGAGGCTATGACCGAGCGCTTGAAGATCGAGCATTTGTACAAGGTGTTCACGGACAAGCCTGAGCGCGCCCTGGCCATGTTGAACGCCGGGAAAAACAAGTCGGAAGTGCAGGAGACGCTCGGCCAGGTAGTAGGACTCGACGACGTTTCCTTAAGCGTGCCCTCAGGTGCCATGTACATGATCATGGGATTGTCGGGCTCGGGCAAGTCTACGCTTGCACGCTGTATCAATCGTCTTAACGAACCGAGCGCAGGAAAGATCCTGCTGGACGATGAGGACATCTGCACGCTCGATGAAGCCGGCTTGCGCGACGTGCGGCGCAATCGCATCTCCATGGTCTTCCAGCATTTCGCGTTGCTGCCTAACCGGCGTGTGATTGAGAACGTCGAGTTTGGATTGAAGCTACGGGGCATGTCGGCTCCGCAGCGGCGCAAGCGCGCGGAAGAGGTGTTGAGCGTGGTCGGTCTTGCGCGATGGGCTTATCACATGCCGCATGAACTAAGCGGCGGCATGCGTCAACGCGTGGGCTTGGCGAGAGCGCTCGCCACCGACGCCGATATCCTCATCATGGACGAAGCGTTCAGCGCGCTGGACCCGCTGATCCGCACCGAGATGCAGGACGAGTTGCTGCGCCTGCAACGTACGTTGAGCAAGACCATCCTGTTCATCACGCACGACTTCCAGGAGGCGCTGAAGCTCGGCTCGCGCATCGCCATCATGTCGGAGGGAAAGCTGGTGCGTGAAGGCACGCCGCAGTCCATCGTGCTTGAACCCGGCAGCGAATACGTGGCTGCGTTCACCCGTGAAGTCGATCGCGGCAGACTCTTCGATGCCGGCTCGGTCATGACATCGCTCGTGACCATCCTGCGTGGTCCTAACGGAATCGTTCTGGGCGACCCATCCGGCGAACCGGGACCGGGCTTCATGCTCGACGCCGATGAACGCATCCTCGGCACCGTGACGGCGTCCGAGATAGAACTGGCGCGCGGCGGCGCGATGCCCCGGCCGGACAGCCGCTTTACGTGCGTGCCCGCCGACACCAAGCTCGTCGATGTCGCCGGCAGTTATCGCAACGGCGGCGCAATCGGCGTCATAGACGACACCGGCCGGCTGATAGGCCGCCTGGAAGCCGGGCAAATATTGGCCGGCATTGGCGCTCCGGGCGCCGCAGGAGCACGCCATGTTAATTAAAGCCGATGACCTCGCAGGCCTGCCGGTTGGCGACTGGATCCAGCACGGAGTGCAATGGATCGCGCTCAACTTGCGGCCGTTCTTCCTGCTTATCAAATGGCCCGTTGAGCGGCTGTTGAACTTCAACGACAGCGCGCTTCACGCGATCCCGTTCCCGTTCATGTTGTTGTTGATGTTCCTGCTCGCATGGCGATTGGCGAGCCTTGGAGTTGCTGCGTTTACCCTGGTGGGACTGATCGTTATCGCGATGCTTGGTGTCTGGGATCAAGCCATCACAACGCTCTCGTTGATCGCGACCGCCATTGTGTTTTGCGCGGTCATCGGCATTCCGATCGGCATCTGGTGTGCACGCAGCGACCGGGTCTGGCGAATCGTGCGTCCGGTGCTGGACATCATGCAGACCACGCCGACATTTGTGTATCTCGTGCCCGTCGTGATGCTCTTTGGCGTGGGTACGGTGCCGGGTGAGGTCGCAGTCGTCATCACGGCCATGCCGCCGCTGATCCGCTTCACCCATCTCGGGATTCGCATGGTCGATCATGAGATCGTGGAGGCGGGTCTGGCTTTTGGCGCGGATAAACGCCAGCTTCTCTGGGAGGTCCAGTTGCCGTTAGCTATCCCGACTATCCTCGGCGGCCTTAACCAGACCGTGCTCACCGCCATGGTGATGTCGGTTGTGATCGCGATGATCGGCGCGGAAGGGTTGGGGCTGGTCGTGCTGCAAGGTCTGGGTCGTCTCGATGTCGGTCAGGCGGCTATTGGCGGTATTGCCATCGTGCTGCTCGCGATGATGCTCGATCGCATCACGCAGAAGCTGGCTCAGTCGAAGGGCGGCACCAAGAGCGCGCTTCTGCCGGTGCTGGCGAGATTTATTCGCGGTGGACGGGTTCCCAGGGGCACGCCGCCAGACACGGCCCACGATGCTGAAAAGGCGCTGTAAAAATAGCGTACTCAAAGCGCGTCTGGTTTAAAAGCCAGACGATCAAACGATCACGAAAGAGGAGCATTGATGAGAGCATTTGTCCGGGCTGTAAGCACACTCGCTGCCGTCGCAGTGGTCGGCCTGACGTCGGCGAGCGTGGGTGCTGCCACGCCAGCTGCGCTGGCCTTACCCGGCGACGGCAAGACGGTTCGCTACGCGCAGGGTGACAGCCTTGGTGGGAACTACGTCGCGGCACAGATCGTGATGAAAGCGATGAAGGCGCTCGGCTACGACGTGAAGTTAAGCACGATGAACACCACGCTCTTCTTCCAGGCGGCGGCGCAGGGCGACGCGGACATCGCGACCGATGTGAATTTTCCCCAGCGCGAGCCGGGCTTTCGCGCCGTTGAAAAACAGGCGGAAGTGGTCGACAACGGCATGATCGTCGGTGGCGGCATCAATGGCTATGTGATCGACAGGAAGACGGCGCTTGCACACAACATCACCAGTCTGGAGCAATTGAAGGACCCCAAGATTGCTGGGCTCTTCGGCAGCGACGGCAAGGCGGAACTGATTAGCTGCGACCCCGGATGGAGCTGCGGAGACGTGGTGGATTATCAACTGGATAAATTCGGCCTCAAGCAAAATGTCCACGCGGTGCGGGGAAAATACGAGGCATTGATGGTCGATGCAGTGACGCGCGTGAAGGCCGGCAAGCCCGCATTTTTCTACGCCTGGAGTCCGTCGTGGGCAACCAACGCGCTGGTTCCGGGAAAGGATGTGGTGTGGGTGCCTACGCCCGCCGATGCCTTGCCGCCTAACGTACCCAACAAGGGTTCTGCGCTTATCAAAGGCGTAGAGGGCTGTGCCGGCGGCGCCGATCCGTGCCGGATGGCGATGTCGTCATGGAACTTCGATACCGTGGCGAACAAGACGTTCATCGCTGCCAATCCTGCGATCCGGACGCTAATCGAACAGATCAAGATCCCGGTCGCGACATGGTCGCAGTGGGAGTACGCAATCAGCAAAAATGGCGGGTCGACGATGCAGATCACGAAGCTTGCCGATGACTGGCTTGCGAGCAACAAGCCGCAATTCGACCAGTGGGTTGCAGGGGCAAGCAAGGCGCGATAGCGTGGCAGTTGTGCTCAAGCAACTACCCGAAATAGCCAATAGAGCGCTGCGGCCAACGCAATGGACGCCGCTGGTACCGGAGGGACCACGCATCAATTGATTCATCGGGCCGACGCCGATGATCGAACCAATCAGCGTATGTGAGCTGGAGGATGGCAGTCCGAGGTACTACGTTGCGAGGTACCAGACGATCGCTGCAATTTGCTGCAGATTAAAAAGGCTCGTGCGTCAGGCTGTAGAATCCGAGTTAAAACTCGCTTTTTATCAGGTTGCATCGTGACGAAACCCCGGCGTCAATCATTAAAGCCCCGAAAGATTCCGCAGCAATCGCGTGCTGAACAAACCGTTGCTGCGATTCTGGAGGCAGCGGCCCGCGTGCTTGAAACGAAGGGGATGGAAGGGATGAATACCAATCTGGTCGCGCAGCGCGCGGGGGTTGGTGTCGGTTCCCTGTATCAATACTTTCCGAACAAGGACGCGCTCATTGTTGCCCTTAGCGAGCGGGAAGGGGCCGTGTTCTTTGCGGAGGCTGAGGGCGCATTGAACGAGCCGACAGGTCAGAAGGCATTGAGGCATCTGATTACAGTTTGCGTTCGTCAGCAACTGCGTCGTCCAGCGCTTGCACGCGCGCTCGACTTCGAGGAAAACCGCTCCGTCATTGCCAATGAGTTGGCGGCATCGAAGTCCGCTTTTCGTGAAGTGATCCGGCAAATTCTCGTGCATGAAGATATTCCACCGCAGACGGAGATGGAGATTACGATCGACGACCTTGTCGCTGTGATTCGCGCCATCGTGGATGCAGCGGGAGAGCGTGGCGAAACGGATCGAAGAGGTCTGGAAAGTCGCGTCGGCCGTGCCATATTCGGGTATTTGGGGATCGTGGATCGTCAGCCTGAAAAGTTGCCACGAACCCGGAAAAAGGTGACTCCGAAAAGCGAGTAATTATTCGTATCCGTGTGGTGGCCGACGCGTGAAACCCACGCCAGTGTTGCTATATCCTCTGATGCAGGCTAGTTGGTCAATGCGAGTTTAAAAATAGAGCAATTACTCGCAAAATGGGCCCCGTGGAGCAACACACGATCAGCTCAAGCACTTAGGGCTGGTCGGTAGGCAATCGCTCTGCGGTACATATCAACTTTTCTGCGAGACCGATCATGAATCTTCATAAAGAAGCAAAGCTGAACCACCTGAGCTTTCCCACGACCAACGTAGCCGAGACGGCTGCATTTTTTGAGAAGTATCTCGGTTGCGAGATCGTTGCCGCGGGAGAGAGTTGCCTGCTCAAACGTAATGGCTTTGACATTGTGTTGGACCATGTGGCGGAAGAGGTGCCGGTTTGGCCCAAGAACTTCCACTTCGGCTTGGAAGTCGACAGCCTGGATGACGTGCATACCCTGTATGAGGAATTTCTGGAGGACGGCGTTCGCATGGAAACGGAGGTCTTTAACAACTCGCGTGGTTCGCGGTTCTTTTGCCGTTCGCCGGGGGGCATTCTGATCGAGATTAATACGCGCGCGGATATGCACAAGCAGGATCAGTGGCAGAAGTTGTTCTAGATTTTGCGGATGGCATCGTGGCCGGGTTTGGGGGCGGGTGTGGTCGGGGTCAATGCCGGGTTGCTAGGTTCTGGCGTTAGCGGTCGGGTTGATTGCCGGGTTGCTGCTTTTCAGGTCTTCGCGCGTTTAGTGTTAGCTGATTTCTTTATCACTGTTAGCCACTGCGCGTGGCGGCGCGTCATTTCTTTGTCCAAAGCGACAAAGAAACGAAGCAAAGAAAACGCTTTCACCGCACTACCCTAAGTGTCCACAGCGTGCAGTTTTCATTCATGGGTGCCCCAAAAGCACGGTGCTCGCAAGAGCTTAGGATGTTTGAAACCCTCCTTCTCGCGAATCCCGACATTAAAACGCTTCGCCCCGTACGCTCTCGGGCAAGCACCAGTGCCCCACGGACCCGCACGGCCTCACACGTATCTTCCGCTATAGTTCTTCGCGGGTCAGCTGCTCAGGTTGCGCCGCGATTTTCGGGGTTAGGCCTCACCCAATCTGCTCCCTCATTTATTGACGGGTTGCAAAGTGGTTCGGTATGCGTACAAATTCGGTGGGTGGTTTTCCGCGGATAGCGCGGGGTGTACCTTGGGCAGGTTCAAACACTGGTGGCGAAGCGTGGGGTATCCGTGTTCGGAGAAAGAGGGTTTCACACATCCGTGGCTCTTGCGAGCACCGTTCTTTTGGGGCACCCATGAAATGGAACTGCACGCTGTGGACACTTAGGGTAGAGCGGTGAAAGCGTTTTCTTTGCTTCGTTTCTTTGTCGCTTTGGACAAAGAAATGACGCGCCGCCACGCGCAGTGGCTAATAGTGATAAAGAAAACAACCAACGTATAACTCGCGAAGACCTGGAAAGCAGCAACCCGGCAATGAACCAGGCCGCTAACGCAGAACCCGTGCAACTCGGCATTGAACCAGGCCGCTAACGCAGAACCCGTGCAACTCGGCATTGAACCAGGCCGCTAACCTTGGAACTTGGCACCCCAATACCACCCCTGCCCCCCGCAAACCAAACCGCCCAACCCCCGACCAAGTGCGAACGAAAACCAATTTTCAATCGTAGGAAAAGACACTACCAAATTTGTCCATACGCTCAAGCGCCATGCCAGAACCGCGCACGACACACGTCAGCGGCTCCTCAGCGACGAGCACCGGCAGGCCAGTCTCCTCTGCAAGCAGACGGTCAAGATCTCGCAACAGCGCACCGCCGCCCGCGAGCATGATGCCGCGTTCGGCGATATCGGCGCCAAGTTCAGGTGGCGTGTTTTCAAGCGCGATTTTCACCGCTGAAATGATCTGGTTCAACGGATCGGAGAGGGCTTCAAGGATCTCATTGCTCGAGACCGTGAAGCTACGCGGAATACCTTCGGACATGTTGCGGCCCCGCACGTCCATTTCCCTGACCTCCGAGCCCGGGAACGCGGAGCCGATCTCCTTCTTGATGGCTTCAGCTGTCTGCTCACCAATCAGCATGCCGTAGTTGCGTCGAATATAGTTGACGATAGCGTCGTCGAATTTATCCCCGCCAACACGCACCGACCCCTTGTACACAATGCCGCCAAGTGAAATGACGCCAACTTCCGTGGTGCCGCCACCGATATCGACGACCATCGATCCGGTCGCCTCGGACACGGGCAGGCCGGCACCGGTTGCGGCCGCCATGGGTTCTTCGATCAGGTACACCTGCGACGCGCCGGCGCTATGCGCGGCTTCCTTGATCGCGCGTCGTTCGACCTGAGTTGATCCGCACGGCACGCATACAACAATCCGCGGCGATGGCGCAAACATGCGGGTTTCGTGCGCCATCCGGATGAAGTGCTTGATCATTTGCTCGGTAATGCTGAAGTCGGCGATCACACCGTCCTTCATCGGGCGAATAGCTTCAATGTTGCCCGGCACCTTCCCAAGCATCTGCTTCGCTTCCTTGCCCACGGCGAGAATGGTTTTTTTGCCATTCGGACCGCCTTCCTGACGAATCGATACGACCGAGGGCTCGTCGAGGACAATACCCTTGCCACGCATGTAGATCAGCGTATTTGAGGTGCCGAGATCAATGGCCAGATCGTTGGAAAAATAACTGCGTAGAAAACCGAACATTCAAAATCCTGTCTTGCTTGACGCCAGGCACTTGGACTTGGCCCCATCACGTGCGACCAGGCTGCGGTCGAGAATGGGGAAGAGTAACAGTTTCAGCGGAACGGAGCCGTAGCGCGTCAGGCACGTGGTTATCAGCGAGGCCGGAAAGGTGGCGATGGCCGTCCTCGGGTTCTGGCAAATTAGCGTGACAAGGCTGGATTCGATGTCAGCAGTCAGGGCTTCGTATCATCCTGTTTGGCGCCAATGACGGCGGCAAGGCGGGCTTGTGGCGCGACAAGTTGATCATCCGTAATCGCCACCAGCCACAGACGCGTGTTCTGCGCGATCAGGCGGTTGTGGTCCTTCAGCGGGCCCATCGCGCTGGCGGCCTTCCAGACCACCGGGCCAACGCGGCTCTTCCTGCCCGATACCGCGCCGACCAGCAGGCAATAAGGTCCCAACGGAAGCGATACAAACGGAAGTCCCGGATTGACGCGAACACGCCAGTCGATGAAGGGCGTCTCGTTGATTAGCAGCGGCGTGGGCAAGCCGTAGAGCACACTGAAATCGTAGAGCGCCAGTTGTTCGCGCATGCCGGTATAGGTACGCCGTATGTCGTCAACAACGGCCGCGCGGATCTCGTCATCGAACATGGCCTCCTCTGCATAGCGGGCCATCGCTTCGCGAGCCTCCAGTTGATAGGCGCTGAATAGGCCAAGTTCCACGCAATCCTGCACGGCGCGCTGGACCTCCGCGATAGAACCGGCGTCTTCCGGCGTACCTAATTGCGCTGCCCGCAAAAATCGCGCAAGGCCCGCGTCCTGGATCGCGGGACCTTCTGCGGAGCCATCGTCCTTGGCGTCTTTATCCAGGGGCACATAGATATACTTTTCGGCGGCGAAATGCGATTTCTTGCCTTCATCGAACTTGATTTCGCCGTCGACGAAGTCGAGATAGCGAGTCCCAATTCGCCCATGCTCCCAAACCCAATTCTTCAGGAACGGACGTAGTGGATGTAGTCGGTCGTGATCAGCCATTGAAGCCTCCAAGTGCCTCAGTATAGTTCCAAGTTGTAGCGCATCTCTTGTCCCGGGGACTGCTTGGCGATCGATGAAACGGATGCGCCGGCTGTTTCCGATCATGTTGAGTTCGATACGGCTGGCTCAGGTGCAGCACGCGTTATGGGTCACCATTTACCCGTTTAATCGACCCGCCTCTCCGCGCTTCGCTTGGATCCTTCCCGGCCCGATTGATTCTGTTTGCCTAAATACGCAGCGGTAAAGCGGCGGCAAAAAAGTCAGTCGCACGGCGCACGCGTGCCGGTACATACCGGCGTTTCGGCCAGATCAGGCTTATGTCCCTGACGTCGGTTATGAATTCTTCGAGAATTACGATCACGTCCGGATGCTGGAGTTCGTCGGCAAGAGAGACCTTGGCAAACAGCCCGATTCCCACACCGGCGAGAACACCGGCCCGGATCGTTTCCACACTATTGGATGAAAGATTTCCGCGAACTGAGACGCTGAATCGACCTTCCGGTCCTACAAACGGCCAGTTTACCGACTCCATCAAACCGCCATATAGAAGGCAGTTGTGACCAACGAGCTCGGCGGGGGTCTTCGGTATTCCGCGTTGCTCGAAGTAGCGACGTGATCCGACGCAGACAAGCGGGGTACTAGCCACGCGCCTGACAACCGCATCAGGTTCGTTGACGGGGCCCACCCGGATTGCCAGATCAATCCGATCGTCCACCATATCCCGCACAAAGTCGGAAAGAATGAGGTCCACCTGAAGGCCGGGATTGAGCGCTAGCAAGTCGGGAATGAGCGGGAGAATGTGAAGCCGGCCGAACGTAGAAGATGCGGCGATCCTGATCAGACCGGAGACATTGTGCGTGCTGCTCGTCAGTTCGCTGTCGGCTTCATTCATCTCGTCGACTAGCGGTTTCGTCCGATCATAGTATTGCTGCCCCTGATCCGTCAGGGTCACGCTGCGCGTGCTCCGGTTAAACAGCACCACGCCAAGGCGCCTCTCCAGCGCGCCGATCGCTTTACTGACAGCGGACTGTGAATCGCCGGTTCTGCGCGCGGCGGCGGAAAAACCGCCTGCTTCAACCACGGCGATGAAAGAATTCAATTCGTGAAAACGATCCATTTTTAGTCTTCCACAGAATTAATCATTAGCGAAATAACCGGCTCGTCCGTGGTTCTTGGAAGGCATTGATAGTACGCGACTCATTCTTTTGGAGAATAGATCTTATGGAAAATATGCTCATTATCATTATTGGCGGCAGCAATTATCCTGTTCTTGTCATTCACGAACAGACGGAAGGTTTCAATGCCCACTCTCGCAGGCAAGGTTGCCGTTATTAGCGGCGGCACAACCGGTATTGGTCTGGCGATCGCTCAGCGGTTTGTCTCCGAAGGCGCTCACGTCTTTATCTTTGGCCGTCGGCAAGCACAGCTCAATGAAGCCGCCAAACTGATCGGACGCAATGTCACCGCACTCCAGGCTGATGTCACGGATCTCGAAGACCTCGACCGCGTCGCTGCAGCGGTAAGGAACGAAAAGGGTGTAGCCGATATCATCGTGTCGAACGCGGGTTTAACGGAGCAGGCTTCGATCAATACCCTCACGCCCGCTCATTTCGACAAGACATTCAACCTCAACGCTCGCGCTCCCGTCTTCCTTGTGCAAAAGCTGTTGCCGCTGATGACAGCGGGTGGGTCGATTGTTTTGGTCTCGTCGGCCATGCACGTCATGGGCATTCCAGGGCACACCACCTACGCCGCGACCAAGGCGGCGTTGCGTTCCTATGCCCGGACCTGGGCTGCTGAATTCAAGGATCGCGGTATCCGCGTCAATACGCTTAGCCCCGGCGTAACCGATACCCCGATCCTCGATTCTCAGGCCGCGACGCCCGAAGAGCGCGAAGCGCTGGTGACGATGTACCTGAGCATGATCCCGCTCGGTCGACTCGCCCGCGCCGAGGAGATGGCCAGTGCCGCGCTCTTCCTGGCGTCCGACCAAAGTTCCTATATGACGGGTGCGGATCTCATGGACGACGGTGGCGTTGGGCAAGTCTGAAAGACGCAAGAGGGCCGACTATTTATCCGGGTGAAAATTTTAAAATTAATTAGATTTCCGAAATATTTATTGAGCAGAGGAAAAAAGACATGAGCACACTAGCAAACGAGCGTTCAAAGAGCTACGCAATCATCGGACTTGGCAAGATTGGGACGGCTATCGCCCAGGCGTTTGCCCGCGAAGGAATCGAAGTAGCGGTCGCAGCAAGGCGACCGCTGGACATGCTCGCGACGCAGATCGGCCCGTCGCTTGCGCCGCAACGGATTGAGGACGCGATCAAAGCCGACGTGATCATCCTGGCGGTTCCCTTCGCTACGCACCAGGACATCGGGCGGGCAGCCGAAAGCTGGCAGGGGAAGATCGTGATCGATGCAACCAACGCGTACGATGTCCCTCCTGAGGAGTTGGGCGGCTTACCCTCGACAGCCGCCGTTGCCAAGGCGTTTCCAGGCGCGAAGCTGGTGAAGGCCTTCAACCATCTGCCAGCGAGCGTTCTGGCACAAGGATCGAAAACATCTCAAGGAGGCCGGCGGATCGTGTTCATCGCAAGCGATGACGATGCGGCTAGCGCCTCGGTATCGACGCTCGTCGATAAGCTCGGCTTCGCGCCGATCGAACTGGGAAGGATAGGCGAGGGCGGCCTGCTCATCCAGGCACGGGGCCGTACTTGGGGACAGCTTATTTTCCAGGACCTGGCCAAGTTCGGCTGATCGCATTGCCTGAAGATGACTTCATGGCCGCACCGCAGGCTTAGGGTTCGTCATCCCAGTAGTCCAGCGAATTGTCCTTGCGCTGAATAACGAGGAGGGGTGCTCCCTCCTTGCCACGGACGATCGCCTGATACTTCCCCGAGTCCGGATATTCGACAACTTCCGGGTCGTCCCGTGTGCTGATCGAGAGGTATTTGAGCGGCGCTTCCGATGAGTTGATGATCTGATGCGGATACTCAGGGCCGGGAGGAATGAAAATGACATCGCCGGCTTTGATCGGAATTAATTCTCCCGCCACGCGGAGCGTCCCGTCTCCTTCAAGGATCACGAACATTTCCTCTTGCGCATGGTGAAAGTGATACGGACACGAGCGTTTTCCGGCGGCCACAATATCGATCGATGCACCTAGATGTTTGGCCGCCGTGTTCGTTCCAAGACGCGCGCTGAGCGTCTCGTATAGAGGCAAACGAATTTCCGCCGTCTTCTCAACTTCGTCAAAATTTCGTACAAGCTTCCGGGCGAGTTCATCGGCTTTTGCACTCATGCATTCTCCATAACAACGGTGATCGTCGTGGTTCGAAACTATGTACTTACCACCAGCAATTCCTCCGCATTGTTTGGCGGGCGCAGACCATCGGTTCTGCCGATGAAATCTCGACACCGCCATTAACCGCATCGATTGATCATCAAGAAAACTGCTCACGGAGCGCGGCCAGATCGCGTCTTACCCAAGCGGCGTCGGCTTCGAATTTTTCATCCGACATTCCTGGTTGCCGAAACAATGTGAGTGCCACCTCGGCTCCGGCGCCATTTTGAAAGACGCGCATCGGCACGTAGACTTCCTCGCCGCCGTTGAGGTAAACGTGATGGTCCGTCACGCCGAACCGGTTATGGTCAGTGAATCGGATGGTCACGCTTCCCCCCGGTCCGTGAGCTTTCCAGTGATCGCCGCACGCTTCGAGCGTCGACTCCGACAGCCCCGACGCCCAACTTTGAAATGCTTCGGGACGCCATATCGCGTTGTACAGGTCTTGCCAATCGCGATCGATGGAGACGGTTATTGTCATTGCATCCAGCATTGATTCACCCCTCGTTTTCTCTGCGAATTAGCCATGACGAACCGCCTAGGCTGCCGTCCATTCGATGAGCTTCGCCACGGTATTCATGTTGCGCGCGGTTCCATTTGCGGCAGCCGGGATTTTCAGTTTCGAACGGGCTATTCCGTCTTTGTAGTGCACGTAGATCTCACGCGTGCCGAGCGCGATTTCTTCCGTTTGCTGACCGCTTACAGTGTCTAGTAGATCGGAGGGAGGCGCTGTATCGAGAAAAATTGCGACGGTCTTGTTTTGTGGCGCTGAGCTAAAGGGATTGTCGGCAAGAACCGCTGCTAGCTGAGCGCCTGTCCGAACGAGAACGCCTACAGGCTTTCCCGCATAAGTCTCAAGACAACGCTCCAGCTTCGCTTTCGCAGATGCCTCCGATAGCTTGCTTTCGAACACAACGTTGCCACTGGCGATATACGTACGCACATTGGAAAAGCCCAAGGACTCGCACATTGTGCGAAGTGCGGACATGGGAAGCGTGCCGGTGCCGCCAACATTCACGGCCCGCAGAAAAGCGGCGTAAGTAGTCATCCGACTATTCTATTGCCATTTTTATCTGCAAGCCGGCTAACGCCATGAATGGATTTGTCCAGATATCGGACGAGTACATCAATGCTGATGCTGTACCGCGGCCGATCCCTGTTCCGACTTGCCCAGACGTATGCAAAACAGACCTGCCACGGCCAGCGCCGCAGCCGCCGTCTCCAACGACCCCGAGAACGAATGGTGCGGTGCGTACATCGCATTGGCCACGAGCGGTCCCACGATTTGCCCGATGCCAAAACACGCAGTCATCACCGCGAGAATGCTTACTCGCATTGTGTGTGCAACGCGGCGCGCTGCGAGCATCGCAATCGTCGTGGTGCCCATGAACGTGCCGCCAACGATCAATGCGCTGCCGAGGTATCCCACCGCGTTCGGCAACAGGACCGGCAAGATGACGCCGACCGCCTGCAGCGCGAGATTCAGGAACAGGGCGCGTCGTGTGCCAAGGCGCATATGGAGTGCGTGCCAGATGAAGCACGACGGCGCCGCGCCCAGGCCGAACAATGCCCAGACCTGGATGGGATCGATCGACCCCACTGCGTTCCTGACAAAGAACGGCAAATAGGTCGCGGTGATGATGTAGCCAAAGCCCGCCAATCCGTAAAGCGCAATCAGCGGTGCCGCACCGAGCGCAGGGAAGGACTCGTGTCCGTGCACGGTTGAACGCGTGCCGGAGGTTTCAACGGGACGCGCATCGAGACTCGGCAGTGCAACGGCGCCAAGGATCAATGCGCCCGCCGCCAGCACCCACCAGAGCCCCGCGCTATGCAGGTCGAACGCACGTCCCGCGATCAGCATTTCCGACGACAGCACGATGCCCAAGCCGACACCCGCATACAGCATGGGCGCGCCGCTCGAATGACCACGGTGTTGCAGCAACCAGAGCGAAGCCGCGACCATGGTGACCGCGCTGACGGCGCCTGTGATGCCGCGCATCGCGATGATGAGCCAGGGGGCACTCAACAGCGCCGTCACCCCGAGACACACCACGATGCCCGCAAGCGCAAGCATGCACAGCCTGCGTGAGTGGCGTGGATGCACCGCGGCGGTCAGCAGGGCGCCGGCCAGGTAACCGGCATAGTTCGCCGACGCCGCAAGCGTGCCTTGATGCACGGTCAGCACGGCATCGCTGACCATGACCGGATAGATGCCGGTGAACGCAAAGCGTCCGAACCCCATTCCAACGGCCATGACGAGCGCGGCGATCAGCGCCGCCATGCCTTGGCCCGCTGTCGATGAAACCTGACGAATCGTGCTCATGATGATTTCCTCTTCGCTACGTTAGACAGTTTCGGCGGCTTCGGCAGCTTCGACATGAATGGCGTAAGCGCTTCGCGCAGCGCGTTGAAAGCAGCCGTCTCGTATCCGTTTCGATGGACGAGCCATGTATCCACCTTCGCCACGACCTGGGTGTGAAAATCGGGCGGATCACGCAGCAATTCGAGCACGCTGCGCGGCACGAGCGATACGCAGCCGCCAGCAGCCACGCACGCAAGCATGCTGTGGTACGACCCAACCTCCTGGATATCGAGCGGCGACCTGTCCTGACCAAGCCACTCTTCCGCAAGCACGCGGTAGCTGCAGCCATCGGCGAAAGCCGCGAGCGAACGGACGGTGATATCCGCGCCCTTGCGGACTGCGGCATGGCCGCGCGGCAGCACGAGCAGGATATCTTCGCGAAAGACGGGTTCCCCGTGAAGCCCAACTGCCTCCAGATCCGATGCTGTCGCCATCTCGCCGCATGGCGGGAGCGCAGCGAACGCGCAATCGAGCAAACCGCTGCGCACCTGTTCAAGCAATTGCCGCGAGGGCGCGGTCGAGATCCTGAGCTGGACGTCGGGATATTGAACATGAAGGGCGGCAAGCGGGCCCGGAAGACGAGCCGCAGCCGTGCTCTCCATGCTGCCAATTCTCAGCGTGCCCGAGGGCGCTTGGGGACTGAGCACTTGTCGCGCTTCATCGGCGAGCGCGAGCATGCGGTTCGCGTAGCCGAGAAAACGGTCGCCTTCGGTGCTCAGCGTAAGACGGTTGCCGTCGCGACGGAACAGCGCCACGCCCAGTTCCTCTTCGAGTTGCTGGATACGCGTGGTCACATTCGACTGCACGCGGCCGAGCCGCTTGGCCGCCCGGGTCACGCTGAGTTCAGCGGCCACAATGCGAAAAATCTCGAGACTGGTGTGATCCATGAAAATCTCAATTAGAGAACGATGTAAACATGATATTCCCAAATTGAGATAATATGCAAGCAGTCTACTTCTTTGCGATGGGAGCCGGATCGACACCAATGCGCCCGGCCATCGCTCAACGCCTGACAGAACGATCGAGACCCACATGGATCAAGCAACTAGTTCATTTATGTCGCCGGACGGCCGTGTCCAGAGGCTCGGCTATGCCGAACGCAACGCGCCATACTGGCGGCGCAATCTTTTTGTTTGTGTATTCGGGTCATTTACGACGCTGCTCAGTCTCAGCATGTTGCTGCCGTTCCTGCCGCTGTATGTGCAGCAGTTGGGCGTGAGTTCGCCTGCGGCGGTCGTGCAATGGTCGGGGGTCGCATTCGGTGCGACGTTCTTCGGCACCGCGATTACCGCACCACTCTGGGGACGCCTGGCGGACCGTTATGGCCGCAAGCCCATGCTGATCCGTGCGGCGCTCGGCATGGCCATCGTGATGTCGTTGATTGGGCTTGCGCATAACCTGACCGAGTTGGTCGTGCTGCGGCTGATCGCGGGATTGATCGGCGGTTATGCCTCTGCATCGATCGTCATGGTCGGCACGCAGGCGCCACGCGAGCGCGCAGGATGGGCACTGGGCGTACTGTCGACGGGTGCGCTCGCGGGCAATCTCGTGGGACCGCTGGTCGGCGGATTCCTGCCGACCTATGTGGGTATTCGCGGTACCTTCTTCGTTGGCGGCGCGATCATCGCCGTGGCTGCGCTGCTGACCGTCGTGTTCGTGCGCGAAGATTTCGATCGTGCGACCGATGTAAAAAAGCGGACCGACGCCGGCGCGGCATTGCCTCCCACAATCCATCGAATGGTGATCCTCGCGCTGCTGGTGACGGCCATGATGGTGTTGCTCGCGAACATGTCGATAGAGCCGATCATCACCGTTTATATCGGGCAACTCGGCGTGCCGGACGACCATGTCGCGCGGATGGCCGGGATCGTGATGGCGGCATCGGCGTTCGGCAGCATGTTGACGGCCGCGCGTTTCGGCGCGCTTGCTGATCGCATTGGCAGCTCGAAGGTGATCATCGGATGTCTGATCGCGACCAGCGTGGTGCTGGTGCCGCAAGCGTTCGTTCACCAATGGTGGCAACTCGCCATTCTTCGCGGCGTGATGGGCATGACGCTCGCGGGATTGCTTCCGTCGATAGCCAAGGAAATCCGCCACGCCGTCGCCGAGCACAATTCCGGTAAGACGCTGGGCTATCTGCAATCGGCGCAGTTTAGCGGGCAGGTGATAGGCCCGCTGATCGGTGGGCAGATCGGCGCGCATGTCGGCTTGCGCGCAGTGTTTTTCGTAACGGCTTCGTTATTGCTTGTTTGTGCTGGATTGAATCGATGGGCGAGAACTCGGGCGGAGGGGTGATCCTTTTTTCGCGAGTGGAGAAAGGGGTATCTTGCGACGGCAAAATCATGCCGCACGAGAATGCCCGGCTTCGCGCGTACGGCCGGTTCGTTACGTCTGCTTTGCCGTCAACAACTTGATGCCGAGGCCGAAGAAGATCAGGCCGCTGCACCGCTTGAGCGCTTCAACCCACCGGTGAGTACCAAGCCCGTCATGAATCCGGCGCACCCCGAACGAGTAGATGGTATGAACCAGTGCCACGGTGCAAGCCACGGTCAGATACATCACGACGAACTGCGCCGCCAGCGGCTGGTCATGCGCGATGAACTGAGGCATGAACGCGGAAAGGAAGATCAACGTCTTGGGATTGCTTCCCGAAACCAATAACGCTTCCCTAAAAATCTTGCGCTTGTCGAGAGAGTGTGAGGGCAGCGCGTTGATTGATGCAGATGCGTTGGTGCTCCGGCCTTTCTTCCCGCTTCTTAACTGCTTTACGCCAAGGAACATAAGATAAGCCGCTCCCAGGACTTTCATGGCGAGGAACAGCGGCGGCATGGCGATGAGTACTGCGCCCACACCCAGGGCCACGAGCACCACGACGATCAACTGAGCCAGCAGATTCCCCGCTATGGTCGCCGCCGTTCCGCGGCTGCCGAATCGAACCGTATTGCGGATGACAAGCAGTACGTTGGGTCCGGGGGAAATGGTGGTGACCAGATACGCTACGGCGAAAAGAAACCAGGTGTGGAAGGACATTCGTGCGCTCGCTGAAGCGTTGGGACGGGGATTGCCGTAGACGAATAATGCCATCGACAAAACGCTCACATCAATGACCGCACCGCTATGACGCTTATTTTTTTGTGTTTTGCTGCACGGTCAGGCACTCCGCCCGCAGCCATTTACAAAACGCCGACACGCGCGGCAAGTGCGCTCCCTCAGGCCGATACACCACGTAATACGCGAGCTGCAATGGGCACGCCTTGCGGCTGAAGAGCCGGACGAGGCGCCCGGCCGCCATGTCGTCATGCACCATGACGCTCCGGCCAAGAGCAATGCCGTGCCCATCGATTGCGGATTGCACCACGGCTGCGGAATTATTAATGCGAAGTCCGCGATTCGACGCGACATCGTTAATGCCAGCCGTTTCGAGCCATGTGCGCCAGGTTGGAAAACCAGCACTGGTTTCCATTGAAAGGTCGTGGATCAGCGTGCGTCCCTTGAGGTCGGACATGCTCCGAAGGCCACCGTTCTTGCGTCGAAAATCGGGTGAACAAACGGGATAGAGTTCTTCGTCGAACAGCTTCTCGGCGGTAAGGCCCGGCCACTTACCCGCGCCATATCGCACGCCAATATCTATGCCGTGAGCTGCGAAATCGAGCAACTTGAGGCTTGTGTCCAGACGCAAGTCCGTCTCCGGATGAGCTTGCTGGAAGCGGTCGATACGCGGAAGCAGCCACTTCGCGGCGAACGCCGGGCTCGTCGTCACGGTCAGCACGCCGTTTGCCGACGCTTCCTGCAAGCGCTCAAGGCCGAGCGCCAGCCTGTCAAAACCGGCACGGATATCGGGTAGCGCGCGTTGTGCGATTTCGGTCGGAGCGAGCCGGATAGTACCGCTGGTGCTGCGGTGAAAAAGTGGCGCCCCAAGCCACTCTTCGAGGCCGCGAACCAGTTGCCCCACAGCGGCCGATGTGACGTTCAACTCCGTTGCCGCAGCCGAGAAACTCTGATGTCGTGCGCTTGCTTCGAATGCTCTAAGCGCGTTCAAGTGGACCGGATATTTCATGGCATATAAAGATTTTCTTTAACGTACGGGAAGATTAACTGATTTGTCCGTGCGACGCGGGGTTTCTACACTGCTTCCATGCGTTGAGGAAATTGCGGCCAGATAGTAATGTCCGAGACATCCGGCGCGAGCGATTCGCGCAACGAAACACGTTGAAGGAAGGTAACGAAAATGAATAGTTTTTCTTTAAAGGTTGCGATCGTGACGGGCGGCGGTTCCGGCATTGGCAAAGAAGTGGCGAAGCAGCTTGTTGCGGCGGGCGCATCGGTGGTCATTGGCGGGCGTGACCTGTCGAAGCTTGAGCAGGCGGCGAAGGACATCGACCCAAGCGGCGCGAAGGTGCGCTATCACGCCGGCGACATCGCTCTGCCGGCAACGTCCGCAGCATTGGTTGAACTGGCGACGCGAGCGTTCGGGGGTGTCGATATCCTGATCAATAACGCCGGCGTATTCAGTCCCAAACCGTTTCTCGAAGTCGATGAGAAGGAGTACGACCAGTTCGTCGACATCATCCTGAAGGGCAAGTTCTTCATGGCTCAGGCCGCGGCGCGCGCAATGAAGTTGCGCGGCGGCGGGGCGATCGTGCAGACGGGCTCGCTTTGGGCGCTGCAGGCGATCGGCGCTACGCCGTCAGCCGCATACTCTGCCGCAAACGCAGGCGTGCATGCGCTGACCCGCAATCTCGCTATCGAACTCGCTCCGTTGAATATCCGGATCAATGCGGTCGCGCCGGCAGTTGTCGAAACTCCGGTCTACAACACGTTCATGACCGACGATGAAGTGAAGGAAACGCTGCCGTCGTTTAATGCGTTTCATCCGCTTGGGCGAAACGGTCAGCCTGCTGACGTGGCATCGGCCATGCTCTTTCTTGCGTCCAATGAGGCTTCGTGGATTACGGGCACAGTGTTGCCGGTCGATGGCGGCGTGACTGCGGGCCGGATCTGAACGGAGCGGCCGCACCGGCACCTTAAAAAATCCCCATCGCTGCTTCGACGCTGCGCACCATGGACAACAGCCGCGGTCCGACATCCCGCTCCAACTGTCCGTCCTTGAGCAGATAAGAAGGCACGCCGCAGTTGAACACAAGAATCTCACCATCGGCGGCCGGCCTCATCGGCACTGCCACGGCGTGCACTTCACGCCGCAGATCGCCGTACGACACGCAAAAGCCGCGCTCATGAAAATAGTCGATGCTCTGCAGCACGCGGTCCCGGAAGGTGTTCCATTCGTCGGGCGTCTTGACCGAGATCTCATTCAATAGCGCCTCGCGCCGTTCGCCCGGCAGCGCCGCGAGAAGGGCGCGGCCCATGGCGGTGCGAACGATCGGATAGCTCAAGCCGATGTCCGCCGGCAAGCCGAGCGGCGTGCTGCTGCGGCTGCTTTCCAGATACACCACGTTCAGCCGGTCGCGCATGCCAAGCGACACCGAGCCGCGGATGTGGTCCGCCAGCTCCTTCATCGAAGGTCGCGCGATTTGCCGGACGGCGAGACTCGCGAGCAGCGGATAACCGAGCGACAGCACGGCCGACCCGAGCTGGAACTTGTTGTTCATCCGGTTCACGCGCAGGTACCCGAGCCTTGTCAGCGTGTAGGTGAACCGCGAGATCGTGGCCTTGGTCATGCCGGTGCGTGCAGCAAGTTCAGCGTTGCCGAGCTGCGAATCGCGCGGCGTAAAGGTATGCAGTATGTCGAGGCCACGTGCGAGCGTGGTGGCGAATTGCCGGTCGCCGTCGAATTCATCGGGAACATAGCGCGCCTTCGAATCCAGATAATCGCTCGCGATCGCGGCCGTTTCCGGCGTGTTATTGCGTTCCATGGCGTCTCCTCCAATTAACGCATTTTGCGCCCTGTGTTCCGCATATCCAAACTCTGTTCAGCATAGTCGAACACCGAGCGCCTTTTAGTTCGGAAAGTTCGATAGTGAAGTCATAAGCTGAACACATGACGGAGACAGCAATGAGCAGACAAAACCTTGAATTAGATGCTGAGTTCGATGCACTACTCGCCGACGTAGCGCGTTTCGTGCGGGAAGAGGCAATTCCGCGCGAGGACGAGATCGAGCAGGCGGATCAGGTGCCCGCGGATCTCGTCGAGCGGATGCGCGGACTCGGCTACTTTGGCTGGAGCATCCCGCGCGACTTCGGCGGCGCGGGACTTTCGACGGAGCAACTTGTTCGCGGCGCGTTCGCGCTTTCGCAAGCGTCGGTGGCGTTTCGAGCCCGCGTCGGAACGAACACCGGCATCGGCTCCGAGGCACTCGTGGCAGACGGTACCGACGATCAGAAGCAACGTTACCTGCCGCTCCTCGCGTCGGGTGTGATGACCGGGGCGTTCGCGCTGACCGAACCGGATGCCGGGTCCGACGCGACCGCGCTAGTGACTACGGCTCGGCGCGATGGCGACCACTATGTGCTCGATGGAGCCAAGTGTTTCATCACGAATGCGCCCATCGCCGACCTCTTCACGGTCATGGCCCGCACCGATTCATCAATCCCGGGGGCGGGCGGCATCTCCGCGTTCCTGGTCGAGCGCGGCACGCCCGGCCTCTCGACGAGCGAGCCGTATCAGAAGATGGGGCAGGCGGGTTCTCCCGTCGGCGACGTGCATTTCGACGCATGCCGGGTGCCGGCGGCGAACCTGATTGGTGGAATGGAAGGGCAGGGATTTCGCACGACGATGAAGGTGCTGAACAAGCAGCGCATCCACCTGGCCGCGCTGTGCACGGGTCCCGCTATCCGCATGCTCGACGAAGCGGTCGCTTATACCTCGACTCGCGAACAGTTCGGTAAGCCAGTCTCGGACTTCCAGCTCGTGCAGGCGCTGATCGCCGAATGCCAGACGGAAATCTACGCCGCGCGCTCGATGATTCTCGACACCGCGCGCAAACGCGATGCCGGCGAGGACGTCGCGCTGGAAGCGTCAATGTGCAAGATGTTCGCCTCCGAGATGTGCGGGCGCGTCGCAGACCGCGCCGTGCAGATGCTCGGTGGACGCGGCTATCTCGCGGGCAATGCAGTGGAACGGTTCTATCGCGACGTCCGTGCATTTCGCATCTACGAAGGCACCACGCAAATCCATCAGTTAAACATAGCGAAGATTACGTTAAGGCGCGCGGCACAGGCGAAAGAAGTACTGGCGAAAGCAGCGCAGGCGAAGGACAGCGTCGGCACGACCGCTGCGCGTGCCGCATGAGCGCGGCCATGAAGTCGCCGCGCGCGCTCGATATCGAACGGCTGGTCAGTCCGCGTTCGATCGCGATCATCGGTGCATCGAATGATCCTAAATCGATCAGCGGCCAGCCGATGCGCTTTCTCATGCAGCACGGCTATCAAGGCGCGCTGTATCCGGTGAATCCAAAATACGCTGAAATTGCAGGGGTCGCGTGTTACGCGAGCATCGAAAGCCTGCCCGCGACGCCCGATCTCGCGCTGATCCTCGTCGCCGCGCGGCGCGTGCCGGACATGTTGCGCCAGTGCGGCGAGAAAGGCATCCGTTACGCGATCGTCTATAGCTCGGGCTTCGCGGAGGCGGGCGAAGCCGGGGCCGCGCTGCAACGTGAATGCACGGCGATTGCCAAGACCTTTGGCCTTCGCATCATCGGACCGAATTGCCAGGGTCTCGTCAGCACGGATACCGGCGTCTACGCAGGCTTCGGCGCGCCGTTTGGCGTGGATTACCGGCCCGGCGGCCTTTCGCTGATTTCGCAGAGCGGTGGCTTTGGCTGCGCGCTGTTGCTCATGGCCGATGAACTCGGCATCGGCTTGCGGCATTTCATCACGACCGGCAACGAAGCCGACGTGAGCCTGCTCGACCTCGTTGATGCGTGTATCGACGATACGCAAACGTCGATAATCGCCACGTACATCGAGGGGTTGAAGGATGCGCGGCGGCTCGTCGAAGTCGCGACCCGGGCGCTCGATGCCGGCAAGCCACTCCTCGCGTGGAAGGTCGGCAACACCACCGATGGCGCGAAGGCGGCCGCTTCGCACACGGCGAATCTCGGCGGCGCGTCTACGCTGTATCGCACGGCGTTCCGTCAGACCGGCGTGATCGAAGTAACCGACGTGGGCGATCTCGGCGACTACGCGAAGGCGTTCGAGGCGAAACGCCTTCCGGGCGGAAACCGGATCGCCGTTGTCACGCTCTCGGGCGGCGCCGGCATCCTGATCACCGATGCATGCAGCGAACGCGGCATGACGCTTGCGCCGTTGTCTGCGCGGACGCTCGCCGCGCTCGAGCCCATCGTGCCTTCGTTCGCATCGCTGAACAATCCGGTCGACCTGACCGCAGGCATCCTCGCTGAGCCGAAGATATTCGCGGACGCCCTGCAGATCATTGCCGACGATCCCAGCATCGACTCGATCGCGATCATGGCGGCGGCTGCGAGCGGTGAGGTCGCACTCGCGATGGCCGAGGCGATCGTGCGTGTCTACCGCGCGACCGACAAGCCAATGATGCTAGCCTGGAATGCGCGCCGCGACATGGCGAGCGAAGCGTACGACGTGATCGAACAGGGCGGCGTGCCGCTTTATGCAACGCCCGTGCGCTGCGGGCGCGCTTTCGCGGTCCTGTCGAACTATGCGCAGGCACGCCGCGCGCGGGAGGCGGCACGACTCGCACCGGCGCCGTTGCATCGTCACGTAAGCGCGGCACATGCGTTGCTCGCCGCGAGCCCGGGCGATCTGACGGAGCACGCGGCGCAAGCGCTTCTCGCGCACTATGGCATCGATACACCCAAAGGCGCGCTTGCCCGCAACCGCGACGAAGCGCGGTCGATCGCGCGGTCGATCGGCTTTCCGCTGGTCGTGAAGGTCCAGTCGCCCGACATCCCGCACAAGACCGAAGCGGGCGCGGTGCGCGTCGGCATTCGCGACGAGGCAATGCTAGTAGACTCCTTCGATGAAATCGTCGCGAACGCACGGCGCCACGTTCCCGGCGCGCGGATCGAGGGTGTACTCGTGCAGGAAGAGATCCGCGATGCAGTGGAGATGATCGTCGGCATCGAGAACGATCCGTCGTTCGGACCTGCCGTGATGTGCGGACTCGGGGGGATCTACGCCGAGGTGCTGAAGGACGTGGCGTGGCGGCTCGCGCCGGTCTCGCACACCGACGCGCACGCGATGATCCGCGAACTGCGCGCATACGCAATACTCAACGGCGCGCGCGGCAAGCCGCCGGGCGATATCGATGCGCTGGCGGACGCAATTGTGGCAATGTCCGCGATGGCGCTCGACCTCGCGCCGGGTCTGAAGGAGTTCGACATCAACCCACTGTTCGTTCTTCCTGCAGGCAAAGGCGTGCGCGCAGGCGATGCGCTCGCGCGCTGCCAGCGGCCGCGCGAGGCGGCAGGCAGCGAGGCGGCAGGCACCGAGGCATATGAAAGCGAGCATTGCGCCCAGGCGGTGGTCGACGGATAGTGTCCCTGAGCTTGCCCGCGCTTTGAAACCGGGCGTCGCACACACTGCGACGCCCAAGTCAGTTCGCATTCTTCGCGAGACCCTCATGCAAAGCCATCCGCAATCCGGCGCAATAACCTCGGGCGACATTACACCTGGTGAAGTCGAGCACACCTATCGCAAGGTGTTTTTCCGGCTGATTCCGCTGCTGTTTCTCTGCTACGTGATCAGCTATGTCGACCGTGTGAACATCAGTTTCGCCAAGCTGCAGTTCATGCACGACCTCGGTTTTTCCGAGTCTACATACGGCTTGGGCGCCGGCCTTTTCTTTATCGGCTACGTGCTCTTCGAGGTGCCGAGCAATCTCTGGATGCAACGCGTCGGCGCGCGCCGCACGCTCCTGCGCATCATGTTTGCGTGGGGACTCGCGTCAAGCCTCATGATGTTCGTTCGCACACCGACGCAGTTTTACGCCATGCGCTTTCTGCTGGGCGTCACCGAAGCGGGCTTCTTTCCCGGGATCATCTTCTACCTGGGCTGCTGGTTTCCCGGCGCGAGGCGCGCCCGCGTGATCGCCTTCCTGATGATGGCGACTGCCGTGGCGGGGATCATTGGCGGCCCGATGTCGGGGCTCATCATGACGCGGCTCGCCGGGGTGGGCGGCTTGCCAGGCTGGCAGTGGCTCTTCCTTCTGGAAGGCGTGCCCGCCGTCACGCTCGGTATCCTTGCGTTCTTCTTTCTCGGCGATTCGCCGGCGGACGTGCGCTGGCTCAGCGACCGCGAGAAGGCGTTGATATCGCGTGAACTGCTCGCCGACGAAACGTCGAAGCGATCCGGCCATCTCGACGGCCTGCGTGGCGCGCTCGCCAATCCGCGCGTCTATCTCGCGGCACTCGTCTACTTTGCCGTGATGATGCCGTTCAATGCAATCGGCTTCTGGGCGCCGACCATTATTCGCGATCTGGGCGTCGCCAGCGTGCTGGATGTGGGATTACTGTCGGCTCTGGTGTTCATCGCAGCCGCGATCGGGACTTACGTTGTTGGGGCGAGTTCCGACCGGATGATGGAGCGCCGCTGGCACGTGGCGGGCAGCGCGGCCGTGACGGCACTTGCCTTTGCGTTGTTACCGGCTGCCGGCCACAACATAACGATCGGCGTCTGCCTGCTCGCCCTTGCGGCAGCGGCATCGTATGGTTGCTTCGTCGTGTTCTGGACGATACCGCAGACGTTCCTGCCGCGCTCATCGGCTGCTGGCGGCATTGCGATGATCACGAGTCTCGGTGGCACGGGCGGGTTCGTGAGTCCGGCATTCGTAGGTTGGACCAAGATGCACACGGGTAGCGCGGAGTTCGGGCTGATCGGGCTCGCGGTCGTGTTGATGGCCGGAGTCGTGGTGTTGCTGATTGCCTTCCCCGCGGCAGGCAGCAAGCACGCTACAGTGCTCACCGCCACCAATGCCCCGGGGCAGCCGGGTCTCGGACATACGCATCGATAGGAAACGTCGCCAATGGGCCCGGCGAGGCCCATTCGCTCGCTACTGACTAACCGAGCTCACCGCACTCGTGGCGCTCGTCGCTTCCACCGGAGCCGCCTCCACCGGATGCCGCGGATCGTGCAGCGCGCTGTCCGACCAGCCGCCGCCGAGGTCGCCGATCAATGATGCTGCATCAAGCAGCCGCGTCTGCTGCACGTTCAACGCGGTTTGCTGATTATTTAACTGGGTCGCCTGAGCGGTCGCCACAGTCGTGTAGTCCACGGTGCCGGCCTGATACTCGTTGAAGGCAATCTCGGCGCCACGGTTTGCATCGCGCACGGCCGCATCCAGCGCGTCCGACTGCTCGGCCAGGATACGCAAGCCGGACAAGTCATTCTCCACATCTTCAAACGCCGTCAGCACGGTACCGCGGTAATTGGCGACCGCTGCCTGATAGGCCGCCTTGGCCGCCGCAACTTCACCGCTGCGCTCGCCGCCGTCGAATAGCGTTTCAGTCGCGCTGCCGCCCAGCGACCACACGTAATTGGCCACGCGCAGCAAGCCGCCCAATGGTGACTGCGTGAAGCCGTCCAGCGCGGACAGCGACACCGTCGGGTAGTACGCCGCCACCGCGACCCCGATCGCGGCGTTCTGGGACGCCATCTGGCGTTCGGCTGTCGCTATATCGGGCCGGCGCTGCAGCAGGGTCGAAGGAACGCCAACCGGAATGGCCGGTAACGTGGGCATCGAAGTGCTGTGCGGGATGACCAGGTCCTCGGGGTTCTTGCCGGTCAGCACCGCAATGGCATGCTCGTTTTGGGCGCGTGAGATGCCGAGCGCAATCAGGCTCGACTGCGCGGTTTCGAGCTGGGTGCGCGCGGTAATCACGTCCGAAGGCGCGACGGTGCCGGCCTTGTCCTGGTCCGACACCACACCCAGGAAGTGCTGGTACGCCTTGACCGTTTGCTGCAGCAAGTCGATATCGGCGTCGCTTATGCGCAACTGGATCACGGCGGTCGCGAGCGCAATCTGTTCGGAGAGCGTAGCATTCGCGAGCGTGGCTTCGCTGGCCTGCGCGGTCGCGGCATTCTGTTCAATCGTACGGCGCACCGAGCCCCACAGGTCGGGTGCCCAACTCACATTCCCCTCAAGCGAGGCCGAGTTGTTCACCGGCTGTATATTGCCGAAACTCCGGGCCGCGCTGGTGCTCGTCGTGCCGGTCGCGCTGCGTTGCCGGGTGCCCGAACCTGTGACGCCGATGACCGGAAACAAGCCGGAACGCGCCACCTTTACTTCAGCGAGCGCCTCCTGGTAATTGGCATAGTCCTGGGCCACGGTCTGGTTTGAGACCGCCACCTGCGGTTCAAGCTCGTCCAGCAACGGGTCGTTGAAGCCGGTCCACCACGCGCCCTTGGGGCCGTCAGCATTCGGTGCGGCCTGGGTCCAGCCGGGCAGCTCCCGGAAGGTCGCAGGGACGCTGACCTGCGGCCGGTGGTAGTCGGGACCGACCATGCAACCGCCGAGCAGCAGGGCTGCAGCGGCGGCCAGGGGTTTGGAGGAAATCTTCATCTTCATGCCTTTGTATCCGTTTGCCCCGATTGCTCCGGTGGCCCCATTTGATCCGCTTGCCGGTTCCACGGCAATCCGGAAGACCACTTGACGAGCTTGAAGCGCAACCGGTCCAGGTACAGGTAGATCACCGGTGTGGTGTACAGCGTAAAGACCTGGCTCAGGATCAGGCCGCCCATCACGGTAATACCCAGCGGCTGGCGCAACGACGCGCCCTGGCCAATACCAATCGCGAGCGGCACGGCGCCCAGCACGGCGGCGAACGTGGTCATCATGATCGGCCGCAGACGCACGACGGCGGCGGCATGAATCGCATCCTTGGCCGGCATGCCTTCGTTGCGTTGCAACTGGATCGCCACGTCCACCATCATGATCCCGTTCTTCTTCACAATACCAATCAGCAAGATGATGCCGATCAACGCTATCACCGAGAACGGCGTGCCAAAGATCAGCAACGCAATGGTCGCGCCGATACCGGCCGAGGGCAGCGTCGAGAGAATCGTGAGCGGGTGAATCGAGCTCTCATAGAGTACCCCCAGGACGATGTAGACCACACCCAGCGCTGCGAGGATCAGCAGCGGAATGGTGCCCATCGACTGCGCGTAGGCTTGCGCCGCACCCGCGAACGCACCGTGGACGCTGGCCGGCATGCCGATCTCGCGTTCCGCGTTCTCGAGCGCCACCTGGGCCTTGCTGAGCGAGCCGCCGGCGGGGAGGTTGAACGAGATCGTCGCAGCCACCAGCCCGCTCTGATGGTTCACCTGGGTCGACGTATGGTTGTTGACGTAGGTGGCGAGCGCCGGCAGCGGCACCATCGTCTCGGCAGAAGTGCTGTCCGCGCTGCCGCTCGAACTGCCGCCCTTGCTGTTGGAAATGCTGTTGTTGGTCGCGTTGGCTTGCGCGTTCGAATTCAACGAATTGGTGTTCGATGACGCACTCGATGTCGCGCCGACCGCGCTCGCACCCGTCACGCCCGTGACCGTCCCGCCCGGCATTTGCGTCTGCTGCGAGCCGGTAGGATTGCCCGCCGCCGTGCTCAAGAAAATCTGGTTGAGCGTCTGCGGATATTGCCAGTACTCAGGCGCCACTTCCATCACGACGAAGTACTGGTTAAGCGGGTTGTAGATGGTCGATACAGTCCGCTGGCCGAACGCGTCATACAGCACGTTGTCGATCTGGTTCGGCGCGAAACCGTAGCGAGCCGCGGTGGCGCGGTTGAAATTGATGTAGGTCTGCAAACCATTTTGCTGCAGGTCCGAGTTAACGTCGGTCAGCTGGCTGCGATCCTTGTTGAGCGCGGTCACGAGCTTGGGTGTCCACTCGAACAGCGCGGCGGAATCATCGCTTGTCAGCGTGTACTGGTATTCCGCGGCCGACTGCCGTCCGCCAATTCGCAGATCCTGCTGCGCCTGCACGAAAAGCCGCGCGCCGGAGACCGCGTTCAGCTTGGGCCGCAGGCGGTTGACCACTTCGGTCGCGGTCACATGGCGCTGCGCCAGCGGCTTGAGTTCAATGAACACGTTCGCGCTGTTTAGCGCGCGGCCGCCGGTAAAACCCGCCACCGATTGAACCGCCGGATCCTTCTGCACAATTGACTGTAACTGGGCGAGTTTCTTTTCCATCGCCGAGAAGGAGATGCTCTGGTCGGCAATGATCTGCCCGATCAGGATGCCGGTGTCCTGTTCTGGGAAGAAGGTGGCCGGCACGAGCTTGGCGAGAAATACATTCGCTACCAGCAAGCCGATCAGCAACAAGATGACCAGCAGCGAGTGGTCGAGCACCGAGGTGAGCGAACGCGAGTAGGCGTCCTTGAAACGATCGAACTGCGACTCGATCCAGGTTGCCCAGCGCGCCTTCGAATGGCCGGCATGCTCGTGGCTCAACACGTACGCGCACATGGCCGGCGTGACCGTGAGCGAGATCACGAGCGAGATCAGGATCGCAATGGAAAGCGTCACCGCAAACTCATGGAACAGCAGGCCCACGATCCCCGGCATCAGCAGAATGGGGAGGAATACCGCGATCAGCGAGAGGCTCATCGAGATCACCGTGAAGCCCACTTCGCCACTGCCTTTCAGCGCAGCTTCTTTCGGACTCAAGCCCATTTCCAGGTGGCGCGTGATGTTTTCCAGGACCACGACCGCATCGTCGACCACGAAGCCGGTGCCAATGGTCAGCGCCATCAGCGAGAGATTGTCGATGCTGTAGCCGAGCAGGTACATCGGCCCGAACGTGCCCACGATCGATAGCGGCAACGCAACCGCCGGCACGAGCGTGGCACGCGGCGACTGGAGAAAAATGAACACCACGCCGACCACCAGCAGCACCGCGATGAACAAGGTCCGCTCGGTATCTCCCACCGACGCCCGGACCGATTCCGACCGGTCCACAGCAACGCTGACGTGAACGCTGCTTGGCAGCGTCGCCTCGATGGCGGGCAGGACGTTCCTGATCTGCCTGACCGTATTGACGATATTGCTGCCGGGCATCGGATAGACGATTACCAGCACGGCCGACTTGCCGTTATAGAGCCCGGCGTTGCGGATATTTTCGTTGGAGTCCCTGACTTGCGCGACATCGCGCAGCAGCACGGGCGCGCCGTCACGATAGGCGACTACAAGGTCACGGTAGGGCGCCGCCTTGTTGATCTGGTCGTTCGACAAGACCACGTAGCGCTGGTCGCCCTGGTCGAGGTGACCCTTCGCGCTATTCGCGTTGGCCGCGCTGATGGCCGCGCGCACATCTTCGAGGCCGAGGCCGTAGCTATTCAGTTTGCCGGGCTGCAACTCGACGCGCACCGAAGGCAATGCACCGCCGCCCAGCGTGATCTGGCCTACGCCGTTGACCTGCGAGAGCTGCTGCTGGATCACGGAATCCGCGGAGTCGTAGAGCTGCGCCTTGGTGAGCGTGTCCGAGGTCAGCGCGAGCACCATGATGGGCGAATCCGCCGGGTTGTACTGGCGATAAGTCGGGTTGCTTCGAAGCGTGGTCGGCAGGTCAGCACGCGCCGCCTGGATGGCCGCTTCGACGTCGCGGGCGGCGCCGTTGATATCGCGGTTCAAGCCGAACTCGACCACGATCATCGATGAGCCGACGTAGCTGATCGAGGTCAGTTCTTCCACGTTGGCAATCGTGCCGAGCCGCCGTTCGAGCGGTTCTGCCACGGTCGACGCCATGATGTTCGGGCTCGCGCCCGCCATGTTGGCCTGCACCACGATCACCGGGAACGCGATGTTCGGCAGCGGCGCGACAGGCAACTGGAAGTAGGCGAGCGCCCCGGAGATCAGGATCGCGATCGCCAGGAGGGTGGTCGCGACCGGGCGCCGGATGAATAACGCCGATATGTTCACGGCGTACCCTCCTCCACAGCAGGTGCCTCAGGAGAGTCCGGCTTGTTGCGTTTGCGCCAGCGCCGCGTGCGCTCGGCCATCCTGTCGAAGAACAGGTAGATGACCGGCGTGGTGAAGAGCGTCAGCATCTGGCTCAAGGTCAGGCCGCCGATAATCGCGAGGCCAAGCGGCCGGCGCAACTCCGATCCCGTGCCGCTGCCGAGCAACATCGGCAATGCGCCGAGCATGGCTGCGAGCGTGGTCATCAGGATCGGCCGGAAGCGCAGCAGCGACGCTTCGAAGATCGCCTCGCGCGGCGCCTTGCCGTGGTTGCGTTCGGCATCGAGCGCGAAGTCCACCATCATGATGGCGTTCTTCTTCACAATACCGATCAGCAGCACGATGCCGATAATGCCGATCACATCGAGGTCACTCCCCGCAATCATCAACGCGAGCAACGCGCCGATCCCCGCCGATGGCAGCGTGGAAAGAATCGTGACCGGATGGATGAAGCTCTCATACAGCACACCCAGCACGATATACACCGCCACCAGCGCAGCGATCAGCAGGTACACCTCGCTTGATAACGAATCCTGGAAGGCCTGCGCCGCGCCCTGCAGCGAAGAGGTGATCGATGGCGGCAGATTGACCGCCTTCTCGGCTTCGTGAATACGCTCCACCGCCGTGCTCAACGACGCGTCTTTCGCGAGGTTGAACGAGATGGTGACGGCCGGGAATTGCGCCAGATGGCTGATCACCAACGGCGACTTGACGATCTGGATCTTGGCGATCCCGGAGAGCGGCACCTGGCCGGTGCTGCTCGTCTGGCTCGGCAAATAGATATTGCCGATCGACTCCACGTTAGGCAGCGACTCGGCTTTCGCGACGAGGATCACCCGGTACTGATCCGACTGCTGGAAGATGGTCGAGACAATACGCTGGCCCAGCGCGTCGTAGAGCGCGTTGTCGACGGTCGCCGGGGTGATGCCGAAACGCGCGGCCAGTTGCCGGTTGACTTCGACGTTCACGCTCAAGCCGTCGGAGTTCATATCGCTTTGCACATCGGCGAGAGACGGAATGGCTTTCAGGCGTGCAATCAGTTCCGGCACGTACTTCTGGAATGCCTGCTGATTTGGTCCGCGCAGCACGAAGCTGTACTGGTTCGGCGAGACCGTGGTGTCGAGCGTCAGGTCCTGCTCAGGCTGCATATAGAGCTTGATTCCAGACACGTTCGCTACTTCGTCCTGCAGGCGCCGGGCGATTTCCTGCGCCGTGTCCGAACGCTTGTCGTGGTCGCGCAGGTTGATCAGGAAGCGGCCGTTGTTCAGCGTGGGGTTGGTGCCGTCGATCCCCACGTAGGAGGTGAGCGAGACCACGTCTGGATCTTTCAGGATCGCATCGGCAAGCGCTCGCTGGCGCGTGACCATCGCCTTGTAAGACACCGAATTGTCAGCCACGCTGATCCCTTCGATCACGCCGACGTCCTGCACTGGGAACAGCCCCTTCGGAATCACGATGTAGAGAAGGGCGGTCAGCACCACGGTGCCGATGGCCACCATCAGGGTCAGGATCTGGTGATCCAGCACCCAGCGCAAACCCCGTTCGTAGCCGGCGAGCGTCTTGTCGAAGAGGCCTTCGCTGATGCGCTCAAAGCGGCTTGGATGACGGTCGACCTGAGCCTTCAAGAGGCGCGCGCAGAGCATGGGCACCACGGTCAGCGAGACCACGGCGGACAGCACGATGGTGACCGCGAGTGTCACCGCAAATTCGCTGAAAAGGCGTCCGATCACCCCGCCCATGAAGAGCAGCGGGATCAGCACCGCAATCAGCGAGATGGTCAGCGAAAGAATGGTGAAGCCGATCTGCCCGGCGCCTTCGAGCGCGGCTTCCAGCGGCGTCTTGCCTTCCTCCAGATAGCGCACGATGTTCTCGATCATCACGATCGAGTCGTCGACCACGAAGCCGGTGGCAATGATCAATGCCATCAGCGAGAGGTTATCAATGGAGTAGTTCAGCTGGTACATCACGGCGAGCGTGCCGATCAGCGACACCGGCACCGAGATGCTCGGGATGATCGTGGCCGGCACGTTTCGCAGGAACACGAAGATGACCGCGACCACCAGGATGATCGCCAGCCCGAGTTCGAGCGCCGCGTCGGAGACCGACGAACGGATCACGCCGGTGCTGTCCGAGACGACCGTGACCTTCATGCCGGCCGGCAGCGTTGATTCGAGCTGCGGCAACTGCTTCATGATCTGGTTGACGGTCGCGATCACGTTTGCGCCCGGTTGCCGCTGCACGTTCAGCACGATCGCGGGCGTGCCGTTGTACCAGGCACCGCGTTCAACATCCTGAGGCGCCGTGGTCACGTTGGCAACGTCGCGCATGAACACCGGCGCGCCATTCTGGTAGGCGATCACAGTGCTCAGATAGTCTTTCGGATCGCTGATCTGGTCGTTGCCGTTGATCGTGTAATCAAGGTCGGGACCGTCGAAGTTGCCTTTCGGCTGGCTCACGTTGACGTAGCTGAGCAGCGTTCGCAGATCGTCGATATTGAGGCCATAGGCCGCCAGCTTGTGCGGGTCCGCTTCAACGCGGATAGCGGGTACATTGCCGCCGCTGACGGTGACCACACCCACGCCCGACACTTCCGAAATCTTCGTTCCAAGGCGGTTGTTGGCAGCGTCTTCCAGTTGCGTAAGCGACATGGAATTGGAGGTCACCGCCAGCGTCAGGATCGGCTGGTCCGCCGGATTCACCTTCGCATAGATCGGCGGTCCGGGCAGGCCGGTCGGCAGGAAGCTGTTGGCCGCGTTGATGGCCTGCTGGACATTCTGCTGCGCGATATCGAGGTTCAGCGACAGGTCGAACTGCAGCGTGATGACCGACGCGCCGTCCGAACTATACGAGGTCATCTGCTGCAAGCCGGGGATCTCGCCCAGTTGCACTTCAAGCGGCGCGGTCACCGTGGTGGCCATCACATCCGGGCTCGCACCCGGATAGAAGGTCTGCACCTGGATGGTCGGATAGTCGACGTTAGGCAGCGAGGAAACCGGCAGCACGCGCACTGCGACGAGGCCCACTAATACGAGGGCGATCATCAGCAGCAGCGTAGCTACCGGTCTAAGAATAAACAGGCGGGAGATATTCATCGGCGCGTGGGCTTAGCGTCTACGAGGCTGCATCGGCCGCGGCCGCGGCCGCCCCCGAGGCGCCGGCGTGGGCGTGCTTATGCTGACCCTGAGCGCCGCTCGCTGCGCTCGCTCCAGACGCCGGAGCTTCAGCGGCAGCACCGCCAGAGGCGGGTTTTGCCGCAGCGGCCTGGATCTTCAGGCCGTCGCTCAGGCGGTCGGTGCCATCGGTGACCACGATGTTGCCCGCTGCAAGCCCGGACGTAATGACCGTGTTCTTGCCGTCGCTCGGACCGAGGGTGACCTTGTGCACGGACACCGTGTTGTTCGCGTTCACAAGATAGACGTAGTCGCCCGGTGCACCGGTTTGCACGGCCGGCGTTGGCACCAGCACGGCATTTTGCAAGGTATCGACGAGCAGCTTGACGTTGACGAACTCGCTCGGGAACAGTGCTTCGTCGTCGTTGGGGAACGTTGCGCGAAGGGTGATCGTGCCCGTGCTCGTCGCCATCTGGTTGCTGACCGCGTAGAGCGTGCCGGTGGCGATCTCCCTGGAGTTGTCGCTGCTGTAGGCGGTGACCGGCAGGCTCGCGCCGCCGTGCATGCGCTGCAGCACTTTCGCGAGCGAATCTTGCGGCACCGTGAACTGCACGGTGGTGGGTTTCATAGTGGTGATGACCACGATACCCGGCGACGACGAAGCGGTAACGTAGTTGCCCGGGTCAACAAGACGCAGGCCGACGCGCCCGGAAACCGGCGCTGTGATGCGGCAATAAGCGAGGTCGAGATCGAACTGCGCAATGTTCGCCAAGTCGACTTTCACCGCAGCCTCGTCCTGCTGCACGAGGAATTGCTGGTCGGCAAAGGTCTGCTCGGCAATGGACTTGCGCTCGTTCAACTGCGTGAAGCGGACGAGGTCGGCGCGCGCTTGTGCAAGTGCAGCCTTGTCCTTGGCGAGGGTCGCCTCGGCTTGCTGCTTGTCGATTTCATACTGGCGGGGATCGATCTGGGCCAGGAACTGGCCCTTCTGCACATCCTGGCCTTCGCGGTAACCGACAGCGGTGAGGTATCCGCTCAGTTGAGGCAGCACGGTCACGGTAGCGGTGGGGGTCACCGTGCCCAGTTCGCTCAGGATCTCGGGCATGGAACCGAGGGTCGCCGTAGCAACCGTCACCACTTGCGGCGGAGTGGCGCGTTGCGGCTTCTTGGCCCGCAGTAAATGCACGACCACGACTGCTATCAGCACCAGCACCAGCAACAAGAGCCAGAAGCGCCAGCGCCTCTTGGGCTTTACCTGCGTGGAACCGGTGTCGCTCATACCGCTCATACCAACGCCCTCCGAAAACAATCTCTGCCCTGGATAACCGGGCGGTGCAATCAGAAGCCGCCCGGCAAGTGCCACATGTCTTTCATCCCCGGCTTGGCCGGTTGTATTCGTTAGCGAAATTCCCTGGCAAGACCGGGCGACGAGCCAGGCATGCTTTTGAATTCGCATTGTGATTGCTGCTTCAGGCCTTATTCATTCGTTAAGCAGATATGACGTGGCATTGAGACTATTGCGTCCCTTGTGATCGAACGAATGAATACAAGTTCATCAGGCTGACGCAATGACAGTGACCACCCAATCTTTAATGAATGGATAAGACGGTATCGCAGTGTAACGAACCAGAGGCCGAATTTTGCCCGATCGTGTTGGATGAAGCATTCCGAACCATTACGAAAGGAGCGTGAGTAACGTCGTGTAATACAGCGGTGGGCTTTCTTACGAAAGAACCGTACATATCATCGTATTCGGCAATAACGTCTATTGTTAGATTGTAGAAAGCTAATAGAAAGTTATCGCCATGGCTAGCGGCTGAAACTAAGGAGCGTTAGTGTCCACCAAGCTTACAAATAGCCTTTGCAATCCTAACTAAATAGTCGCGTGCGGGTTTTGCAAGGTCGCTCGCTGGCACTTTAGATTGGTCCAGCGCGCCGCGGTCCGGTGGATGCACGCACAACAAGTTTAGGCGGCGGAGCGATAACCATCGACGGTTGCACGTCCGGCACTTGAATAAGCTGGATCAGTCGATCGACAGATAACTCCGCAATGGCCGCGGTCTGAATTGCGACGGTCGTCAAAGCAGGATGCACCTGGTGCGCGAGCTGAATGTCCGTGATGCCGATCACCGACACATCGTCCGGCACCTTGCGGCCAAGCGTGATCAACGCCTGCGCCGCGCCAATCGCCAACAGATCGTTGGTCGCAAAAATGGCGGTGAGGTGCGGCCGGTTCGCCATCAACTGCATGCAGGCTGCATACCCTGCGTCGATAGAATCGCGGATCTGCAGCACTGCAGCGGCGTCGGCTTCAATCCCGGCCTCGCGCATGGCGGCGCGAAAACCATTTAAACGGGCATCCTGCAAACCGCCGCAGCCATCGCCGATCAGCAGGCCAATTTCACGATGGCCGAGTTCGAGCAGATGGCCGGCGGCCAGCGCACCCGCGTGCGCGAAATCCACCGCGATGCAGGGCAAGGCAGGCGGCGTCTCGGGATGCTCCCACATGGCCAGCAGGATTGGCGCGCTGTGCATGGCCGACGCGCACAAGTCGTTAATGGCAATGTCTGTGTTCATCACGAGCACGCCATCGGCCAGCGTTCCCGCGATCTGATTCAGGTACGCGCGGCCAATCTCGGCGTCGTCGTCGGTATTGCACACCATCAGGAAATGGCCTGCCTTGCGGGCCGCGCGCTCGGCTGCCAGGACGAACTCGGGATAGAACGGGTTCGAGATATTGGAGAGCATCAAGGCTAGCGTCGACGATCTGCCTTCAGCCAGCGCACGCGCATTCAGGTTGGGCCGATAACCAAGATCGGCAATGGCCTTCAACACGCGGTCGGCCGTTTCCGGGCGGACTTTTTCGCGGTTGCGCAGCACGTTGGACACGGTCGCCGCGGTGACATGAGCGCGCTTTGCAACTTCGGATAGAGTGACCATTTTTCTATTTTTCCCACATTCAGGGAATGTGATTCAAATGTTGCAAGCGATTGGCGACGTTGATAAGTTCTGGAAAACACAACAGAGACAGCCATCATGAATTGTTGCATCGTACCCGAATTTAAGCGGTTAAATACACGCAGCACAAGGATGTGCCGCTTTTTTTGCGCAAAAATTTAAGCGGTTAAATCCGGGAGGCAGCATGGCGGCAATTCGTTTGGTGGACGTGCAGAAGTCATATGGTGACCACGCGCCGGTTATCCGGCGCGTGAATCTGGAGATTGCGCAGCATGAGTTCTGCGTGTTCCTGGGGCCATCGGGGTGCGGCAAGTCCACCCTGCTGAGAATGATCGCCGGTCTCGAAGACTTAAGCGATGGCGAGCTGCATATTGGCGGGCGTCTCGTGAACGATGTGCCCGCCGCGGCGCGCGGCGTCGCCATGGTGTTCCAGAGTTACGCGCTGTTTCCGCACATGACCGTGTTCGACAACATGGCGTTCGGCCTGAAACTCGCGAAGCAGCCCAAGGACGTGATTGACCGGAAGGTGCGTGATGCCGCGCGCATCCTGCAACTGGACGACTATCTGGATCGATTTCCCAAAGCGTTATCGGGAGGTCAGCGCCAGCGTGTTGCGATCGGCCGGGCCATCGTGCGCGAACCCGGCGTGTTCCTGTTCGATGAACCGCTGTCGAATCTCGATGCTGCGTTGCGCGGCCAGACGCGTGTGGAAATTGCCCGGCTGCATCAGCGCTTTGCAAATGCGAGCGTGGTCTATGTGACCCACGATCAGGTCGAGGCGATGACCCTCGCCGACAGGATCGTGCTGCTGCACGCAGGCGCGGATGCCGAGCGGTTCGGCAGCGTTGCGCAGACGGGTGCGCCGCTTGAGTTGTATCACCATCCGAAGTCGCGCTTCGTGGCGGGTTTCATTGGCTCACCGAGAATGAATTTTATCGATGCCGTGGTTGAGTCGATTGGTGCCGGCCGCGTGACGGTCACGCTTGCGCAAAGCGGCGATCGTCTCGTCGCGCACGTTGATGGTCAACGGTTGCAGCGCGGCCAGCCGGTCACCCTTGGCGTGCGCCCGGAACACTTGCAACTCGATGGCGATGAACAGTCCATTCAGTGCGTCACAGTGCTGTCGGAACGGCTCGGCGAGCACAGCTACGTTCATGCGGATCACGCGACCGGCACGCTCGTCGCGAAAGCGCCCGGCGATACATCGATCAGTCCAGGCGAGCCCGTCCGCATTCACGTTCCGGCTTCAGCATGCCACGTATTCGACGCGGATGGGCTGGCGCTTCGGCGCAGTGTGGTCGAGCCCGAGCGAGCCGCAGCTTGAGAATTACTTAGCATAACGCATAGATTTAAAACTGATTCCGCCACAGAGCGGGTTACATCGTCTGGCAGTGTTTTGCTGTCAGCCAACAAAGTAGTCAAGGAGACAAAGATGATTGCACATCGCCTTCGCAGTCTGGCTCGCGCATCGGCGGCGCTCGCCCTCGTAGCAGGCGTGCTCGGCTGTACCGTGGCCGACGCCGCCACGCTGACCGTCAACGTATCGGCGCGCGGTAACCAGCGTTCGACCTGGCAGGACGCGTTCGACAAGTTCAAAAAAGCCAATCCCGATGTCGACCTCAAGGTGACCTACATCACCGAAGAGGCGTACAAGGTTCAGATGGGCGGCTGGCTCGCCACCGATCCGCCCGATGTAGTCTCGTGGCATGACGGCGAACGGATGGCGTATTACGCGCAACGTGGCTTGCTGGACGACCTGTCGCCGGACTGGAGCAAGAACGGCTGGTCGCAGCAATATGCATCGGTCAAGGAAGCGTCAACTTACAAGGGCAAGCAATACGCGGCACCACTTGGCTACGATGCGTATGGCTTCTTCTACCGGAAGGATCTGTTCGAAAAGGCCGGTATCAAGGGCGAGCCGAAAACCTGGGATGAATTCCTCGACGCCTGCAAGAAGCTGAAGGCAAGCGGTGTTGCACCGATCGCCGTAGCCGCTCGCGATAGCTGGACGCTCGCCGCATGGTTCGATTATCTCGACCTGCGCATTAACGGCAACGTGTTCCATCAGCAATTGATGGCGGGCGAAATTCCGTACACCGACCCGCGTGTGAAAAAGGTCTATGCCGCTTGGAAAACGCTGATCGACGATCATTACTTCATCGACAACGCGCTGTCCTACGACCTCGATTCCATCGCGCCGTTCCTCGCGAACGGCAAGGCTTCGATGATGCTGATGGGCACGTTCTTCTCGGCGAGCATTCCGGCTTCGATCCGTCCGCAAACCGGCTTCTTCCGTTTCCCCGTGATCGACGCCAATGTGCCCGTGGCTGAAGACGGCCCGGTGAACGTATTGCTGATTCCGGCGAAGGCAAAGAACAAGGTCGATGCCCACAGGTTGCTGGCGTTCATGGAGCAGCCGCAGATCAACGCCGATCTCGCGAAGGGTTGGGGCCAATTGCCGTCGAACAGTCAGTCTGCCGAACCTGAGGATGAAATTTCGAAGGTGGGTTTCCAGACGCTCGCGAATACGAAGGGCGGCATTGCGCAGTTCTACGATCGCGACATGACGAAGGAAATGGCCGACGAAGGGATGAAGGCGATGCAGGAGTTCTATAGCGATCCGTCGCAACTCGACGCCGTGCTCGTGCGCCTCGAAGCGACGCGCAAGCGTATCTACAAGAAGTAAGCCTGCGGCGCCGGCGGTTGCATGTTGCATATGTTTGAAATGCAGCAAGCGCCGGCGCTCGCCAAAGATCTCCGACGAGGCCCGATCATGTCTGATTCCGTAGCGCGCCGCTTACCCGCGGCGAGGCGCCGGCACGTCTCTACTACACGCCGTCATCAGCACCGCGCCGCATTTTTCTTCCTGCTGCCGGGCTGCGCGTTGTTTTGCCTGTGCGTGGTTTATCCGATCATCAGCAGCATTTCACTCAGCTTTTATAACTGGGACGGAATGACGCCGAAGACGTTCGCCGGCTTCGATAACTACATCGAACTGTTCCACTCGGACACCTTCTACACGGCGCTCAAGAACAACCTGATCTGGCTCGCGCTGTTCCTGCTTGCGCCGCCGTTGGGTTTGCTGTTCGCGTTGTATCTGAACCAGCAGATCCGCGGCATGCGCATTGTGAAGTCATTGTTCTTCGCGCCGTTCGTGCTGTCAGGCGTGGTGGTGGGTCTTGTGTTCAGCTGGTTCTACGACCCGGGGTTTGGTTTGCTAAGGCTTATTGTCGGGCATGGCATTCCAGTGCTCGGCGATCCGCACACGGTGACATTAGGCATTATCTTCGCCGCATTGTGGCCGCAGACACCGTTCTGCATGGTGTTGTACCTCACCGGGCTAACGGCCATCAATCCCGAGGTCGTCGAGGCGGCGCGCATGGAAGGCGCGAAGGGCGTGGCGCTGCTATGGCACGTGATCCTGCCGCAATTGCGGCCCGCCACTTTCATGGCCGTGGTGCTCACCGTGATAGGCGCGCTGCGAAGCTTCGACCTGATCGCCGTGATGAGCGGCGGTGGTCCGTTCGACAGTTCCACGGTGCTTGCCTATTACATGTACGACCAGGCGATCAAGTATTACCGCGAGGGATATTCCGCCGCGATCGCAGTCGTGCTGTTCGCCATCATGCTCGTCTATATCGTGTTCCATCTGCGCCGCATGCTGCGCGAAGAACGCTGATTTCCAGGAGTCACGTGTCATGTATCCACTTCCCGTTGAACGCTGGAAACCCCTTAACCGCAGGTTGTACAAAGCCTCGCTGCCGATTGCGCTGCTGATTTGGTTGCTGCCGATGCTGGCCGTGCTCGTCACCTCCATTCGCTCTTCGGAGGAGCTATCGTTAGGCGACTATTGGGGCTGGCCGAAGCACTTTGCGCTGATTGAAAACTACGGCACGGCGCTCACGCAAACGCCCATGCTGCATTACTTCGCCAATAGCGTGCTGATCACGGTGCCATCGGTGGTCGGCGCGATCGTGCTGGCGTCGATGGCGGGTTTCGCCTTGGCAACGTACAAGTTCCCGGGCAATACCGCTGTGCTGTTCGCGTTCGTTGCCGGCAACTTCGTCCCCATCCAGATCCTGATGATCCCGGTACGCGACATGGCGTTGAAAGTAGGTTTGTTCAACACTGTGTGGGCGCTCGTTATCTTCCATGTGTCGTTTCAAACTGGCTTTTGCACGCTGTTCCTGCGCAACTTCATCAAGCAGCTTCCATTCGAGTTGATCGAGGCGGCGCGCGTGGAAGGAGCGAGTGAATGGACCGTCTATTTGCGGATCGTGCTGCCGCTGATCCGGCCGGCGCTCGCCGCGCTCGGCATCCTCGTGTTCACGTTTGTCTGGAACGATTACTTCTGGGCGCTATGTCTTACGCAGGGCGATGAGGCCGCGCCGATCACCGTAGGCGTCGCCGCACTCAAGGGCCAATGGACGACCGCGTGGAATCTCGTGGCAGCGGGTTCGGTGCTGGCCGCATTGCCTTCCGTGCTCATGTTCTTCGCGATGCAAAAGCATTTCGTCGCCGGTCTGACTTTTGGTGCAAGCAAGGGCTGAGTGCTTGTTCGCCGTCACTATTAAAGAGACTTTCTCATGCAACTTGGTGTGTGTTATTACCCGGAACAATGGCCCCGTTCAATGTGGGCCGACGATGCAAAACGCATGGCCGAACTTGGTATCACGCACGTGCGAATCGCGGAATTTGCGTGGAGCCGGATGGAACCGCGGGCCGGCGAATTCGCCTGGGAATGGCTTGACGAAGCCATCGAGACGCTGGCCTCCGCGGGGCTCAAAGTCGTGCTGGGTACACCGTCCGCGTCGCCGCCGAAATGGCTAGTCGATGCGCATCCGGACGTGTTGCCGGTGCGGGCGGATGGCGTGCGCTGGAACTTCGGTTCGCGTCGCCATTACGATATTTCCAGCGACATTTATCGGCGCGAGTGCGTTCGGTTTGTCACGGCAATGGCAGAGCGCTACGGGAGCAATCCCGCTATTGTTGCTTGGCAGACCGACAACGAACTCGGTTGTCACGATACCGTGCCGAGTTATTCCCCCGCCGCATTGAAGCGCTTTCACGCGTGGCTGCAGCGTCGCTATGAGAGCGTCAACGCGCTTAACGAAGCGTGGGGCAACGTGTTCTGGAGTATGGAATATCCGTCATTCGATGCAATCGGTTTGCCGAACCTGACACCGACCGACGCCAACCCGATTCATCTGCTCGACTTTCGTCGCTTCATGTCAGATGAGGTGGCGAGTTTTCATCGCGAGCAGGTCGAGGTGCTGCGGCGGCATGCGCCTGATGCAGACCTGCTGCATAACTTCATGGGCTTTTTCACGACCTTCGATCATTATCGTTTTGCGGAAGATAGTGCGATCGATGTGGCCGCGTGGGACAGCTATCCCATTGCACGCACCGAATCGATCGCATTGCCAGAAGAGCAGAAAGCGCGTTACGCAAGGACGGCGCATCCCGACGTTTCGGCGTTCGATCACGATCGTTATCGATCCATCGGCCGGGGTCGTTTCTGGGTGATGGAGCAACAAGCGGGACCGGTGAACTGGGCGTTGTGGAATCCTGTGCCGGCCAAGGGCATGATTAGGCTTTGGGCTTATGAAGCGTTCGCGCACGGCGCGGAACTGGTCTCGTATTTCCGTTGGCGCCAGTGTCCGTTTGCGCAGGAACAAATGCACTCCGGGCTTAATCTGCCTAACAACGAATTGTCTCCAGGCGGTCTTGAAGTGCAGCAGGCGGCCCGCGAGATTGCGGCATCGGCGGCGTTGTCAGGACTCGGCGCACCGACTCGTGCAGCTACTGCGATCGTGTTCGACTACGAGACGCAATGGATGTTCGAGATTCAGCGTCACGGCAAGACCTTTGACTACCAGATGTTGGTGTTCGACTACTACGAGGCGCTGCGTGAACTCGGCCTGGATGTCGATATTGTTTCGAGCAAGGCCGATCTGTCGTCATATCGGCTGGTAGTCATCCCAAGTATCGCGGTGATTGATGAGACGCTTGTCGAACAGATAGAAAAGAGTTCTGCGCAATGGGTATTCGGTCCGAGGAGCGGTTCGAAGACGACTGAGTTCGCAATTCCGCCTGGCCTCCCGCCTGGCTCGCTGCAGAACGTATTGCCAATGCAGGTGCTGGAAGTCGAAACGCTGCGGCCGACACTCACGCCCTTGCTTTCTTTTGGTGGTCATCAGGGGCATGCCATGCATTGGCGGGAGCATGTCCGCGCCAATGGCGACGTGCGCGTTGACGCGCAGTTCGATGACGCATGGCCAGCCGTGCTAAGTCACGGAACGATTCGATATGTGGCGGCGTGGCTGTCGCACGGATTGCATCGTGCGGTGCTGGCGCAAGCGGCGAAGGAGGCCGGCATCGAGACGCAATTGCTGGTCGACGGCTTGCGAGTTCGTCGCCGAGGCGATCTGACATTCGCGTTCAACTTTGGTGCGATGCAGGTTCAAGCGCCCGCACCGGTCGATGCGACGTTTGTGCTTGGGCAGCGGCAGCTTGCAACGGGCGATGTCTGCGCGTGGAAAAGCGCGCAGACTGGTTAAGCTAACCTGCGTTCCCGGCTTATTCCGCATCGAGCCAGGAATCGAGACCCACGCGGAAGGCGACGGCCGCAATCACCGGGACGGTCAGCATCATGACTATGCCGAAGTTCTCGATCATGTCGCCGTACATGATCGGTTTGTACAGAACAATGCCCGACACAATAACGAAGGCGATAAAGCCCATCACCACCATCAGGATGCTGCGCAGCGCGCGAGACGGCTGCCAGTGCTTCGGTTTGCGCGGGGCGGCAGCAGGCTGCCCCGCATTCGGCGAAGTGTTGGGTTTAGATTTTTCGTTATTTTCTGGCATGGCGCAGCTAGGTGAGGAACGGCCGAATTCGGAGATGACGCGCTGAACTCGGGCGTTGCAATTGGAATATGTCAAGGCGGCGGGTAATACCCATCGTAACAACTCCCCATACAACGATTGTGGCACAGGCGGAGTTCCCCAAGCACAACGCCTCTGGCTTATCCCGTCGCAACGCAACTGTTTGTCGCTGAGCGGTGCTTTCATTTGCCATTCAACCAGCGGCTTCACGCCGATCCACGCCGCGACTACTTATCGTAAAGGAGGGACTAAAATGACTGTAGGCGCTAACTGATGCGCCCTAACATGACTTCTTCGTAGAGGAAAACGTGAATTCGTTGCTTGCAGGCAGATGTCTTTGCGGCGCGGTCCAATACGCGGTGAAGGACGAGTTCGTTTATGCATTGAACTGCCATTGTTCAAACTGCCGCCGTGCGACGGGTTCCGCGTTCAAGCCATTTGCGGGTATCCAGAGCAACAAGTTGGAGGTCACTCAGGGTCAAGATGACCTGTTGATTTTTGGCGACAAGAATGCAGGTCACGATGCTCATTGCAAGTTCTGCGGAAGCCTTTTGTTTTCCGTCGTTCGTGAAGGCGAGTTTGCTCACGTCACACTAGGAACGCTTAGCGACACTCCGAGTATTCGCCCAACCGCCCATATTTTCGTCGGCTCCAAAGCGCCGTGGCATACCATTACCGACGAATTGCCACAGTACGACGAATTTGGCTAGTGCGGCCGAGCTGATGATCGCAGTCGATCAGCGCAACGCGTCGATGATCCTGGCCAAGACCAAATTCGCGCCGCGATCTCCTGCATGCATCAGCCCGTCACGCCAACGTCAGGCCGGCAGTTCCATCACCTGTCCGCTTCGGTTCTTCACGCTCGGCCGCTCCGACACCTTTGCCTGCCACGCGGACAACGCTGAACAATCATCGGGAATCGCAATGCCTGCGACGCTGGCGTGCATGAGCGCGGCGTAAGCCGTGATATCTGCCATGGAGAAATTATCGCCGGCCACGTAAGGGCGGGTCTTGAGCACGGTGTCGAAGTACTTCATGCCGCGCACGAACTTCTCCTGGTTGCGCTCACCCCATGCCTTCCTGTGAGCCCATTCAGGACTCTTGTAGGCTTCCAGGCGGGCGCCCAGTCCCGGGGTTGCATGGTGGAAGTAGATACCGACAGCATCGATGAGTTGATCGTCGGCCCGCTTTTGCATCATGTGAATGACCGCTTTCTCCTTCGGCGTCTTGCCCGTCAGCGTAGGGTTTCCATCCAGATTGTCGAGGTATTCGGTAATCGCAACACATTCCGAAATGAACGTGCCGTCGTCGAGTTCAAGCACGGGAACCGTGCCGGCCGGATTGATGGCGAGAAACGCGTCCTGCTTGTGCTCAGCCGCGAACAGATCCACCTTCACGAATTCAATCTGGGAATCCAGTCCTTTCTCGGCAAGAACGATACGAATGCGGGCGGGATTCGGGAAGCCAGGGGTGTCGTAAATTCTCATGATCGATCCTTTAGGTTATCTATCGATAGGTTAGGTGGAGGACCGAATCATGGGGTGAGCAAATCGCGATGTCAAGGGCTATCTATCGATAGGTTAACGGAATGATTGCGCTTATCTACCGATAGAGATACACTGCGGTCAACGATCGACTTGTGAACAAAGGCTCCTGATGACCACCACAGATACCAAAGAACGAATCATGAGCGTGGCGCGGCTCATGGTGCAGGCGCACGGCTACAACGCGTTGAGCTTTCGTGAAATCGGAAAAGAAGTAGGGGTGTCCAGTGCGAGCATCCACCACCACTTCGCCACCAAGGGCGACCTTGGCGCCGCTCTGGCCCAACGCTATACCGACGACGGCAGCGCAGCACTTGAAAAACTGCTCGCTACGTCCAAAGACGCTCACAAATGCATGATCGCTTACACGGGCATCTTTCGTGCGGCGTTGGTCAATGACAATCGGATGTGCCTGGTTGGAATCATGTCCGCCGAATACGAAGGCTTGCCTGTGGAAGTGCGGGCAGAGGTGGATCGTTTCACCAACGTCAACGTCAAGTGGTTGACTGAAATTCTCTCGCTTAGAAAGGCGAAGACGGGAAAGGATGCAATTCAGCACCGGGCGCTTGCGATCTTTGCTGCAATCGGAGGTGCTCAACTCGTGGCGAGAGGGCGGGGTGACATCGGCATGTTTGATCGTGCGGTTACGGCATATCGGGCAGCCGGCCTGTTCCCTTGATCCAGGCTCAGCACCTTGCACTCAGTTTTTCAAGCTGGATTCAGAGGACCGAAGAGGGAACACGAACATAGCGGCCACGAGACCTATTGCTCCGCCGAGAAGCGTCTCCCAGGCGCGTGCCGCAAGCAGGGGAATTGAATGCACGCCGCTTGCCGCGAGCGTCACGATCAACGTGAAAGCGAACGCCGCGCAGGCAATGTCGTAGCGCTCCGGTAACGCCATTGCATAGACGATCATGGCAGCCGCGGCCGCAACCCAGATTAGCAGCGGCGCGTGCTCGGCGACTGGCAAACAAGCAAGGCCTAACGGAACGCCGATCAATGTGCCAAGAATACGGCGATGCACGCGCTGTTTGGTGCCGGTCGCCGATCCCGCGACCACGTAAGTGCATGCGGTAATCGCCCAGGCAGATTCCTCGAGGCTGAACAAGCCGTTCAGGATCACGATGATCAACGCGCCCGTGGCCGCCTGTAATCCCATGAAAAACTCGGGCGAGTATCGACGGAAACCGGGCGCCATGCCTGCCGCGAGCGCCGGTATGGAAACGGGTCGCTCCGCAGGGCCGCTTAACACGCGTGGCACGATTGACGCCAGCGCGGCGATCAACGCGGCAATGACAATGGCCCACAGGTCGGTGATCGTCAGACGGACGCCGTAGGCGAGCAGCTCTCCGATATAAATTTGCGATCCGATTCCAGCCCCCAGCACGCCGAATCGCTTCAAATATCCGACCAGGAATGCGCCGCTTACAAGAATCAATTCCGGGCCCGCTCGTCCGGCGGTCTGCAATGGTTGAACAGACATCACGAAGAGGATTGCGCCTAGTGCGGCAGCGAAACTCAGCAGCGCGAGATCACGGCTCGACTCGGCGCGTGTCGTTTTTCCCTCGGACACGCTCGCCCAGAGCGCAAAGTTTCCAGCAAGGTAACCTAGAGATACGCTGCTCGGCACGCTGTGGGCAATATCCTGCAGCGTCCCGAGCGCAGCGGCAATGCCATAGGCGGTCACGAGTCTCAACCCCTTGATGCGCCGATGTGTACCCGGATCGACATGGTCGAGCCAACGGCTAACTGCCGTTACCGGTCGCAGGATGCCCCGGCAATAATTCGCACCGTAGTCCCTGGAGCTTTGGGGGTCATCATTCATTGGCTTCACCGTGTTGTGTGCAAGGTTCGTTTGGCCAACAACGTAAAGCGGTTTATAGGGTCGCAGGAGAAACGGGAGTATCAACCGGGACGATGATTGACGAAGCCCGCAAAATCAGGCGCCCGATTTTGTCAGTCTATTTTATTTGGCGAGCGTTTTAAAGCGCACTTTCAATCCAGCTAACGCGTGGATTCGTGACATGGTCAGGTGATTAGCGTGGTTTGCTGCGCGTATTTTTCCGCGGGCTTCCAGCGCGAGGCGCTTCTTTTTCCGGCACGGCGCTGCCGCCGTTCATCTGCTCCATCCAGGACAAAGCGTCGATGTACGACATGAACTGCTGCAGATACCCTGGCGACAATTCGCGCATCAGCGAGAGCGAACGATGCACGAGGCTACTCGAATTGAGCGGACCGGCATTGCCGGGGACTTGCGCAAGCGACTGTCGAAATTGTCTCTCGGTACTGAGCTGGGTCCAGGTTTTCCTGAAGTACTCGAGCATCTCCATGTCTGGATAAGAGGAGCGGCCGTCAGCATTCGCCGCCGCACTGCGGCTCACATACTCAACCAGGCCGGCCAGCGAGTTACTAGCGGACTTGTCAACATCAGAGGTTACTAACTCGGCGTTTTCCAGATCGCCGGCATATTTTTCAATTAATCTGGATAGCTTAGCATCCAGAATGCGTCGCGCCTCGCCGCTATGGCTCGCCGCTCGCCGATCGAGCGCTTCCATAAAATGAAATCGAATAGGATCCAGCCGATCGGCGCCGTGCTCGCGCCATGCATCGAGCGTCGCACGGAATCCGCTCTCTACTGCCCTAACGTCGCTATTCACCGGACTTCACCGTTGCGCTCGACGGCCTTGGGACAGGCGCTATTTCCACTCGCCGGTTCTTTGCCCGTCCTTCGTTGTCGGCATTCGAGTTCACGGGCTGTTGCGAACCGAATGCGGCCGCGAATACCGAGGAGGAGGGCACGCCCGTATCAATCAACGCACGGGTTACGGTCAACGCGCGCTGAGCCGACAGTTCCCAGTTATCGGCAAAACGACGGTTACCCTCACGCAATTGCCGGTCATCGGTAAAACCGCTTACCATCAGGATCTGGTCGTTGGCCTGCAGATAAGCAGTCAACGGGCCAGCCAGACTTTTCAGCACATCCCGGCCTTCGGGCTGCAATTGATCGGAGTTGAGCGCGAACAGCACGCTGCCGTTGATGCCAATACGCCCGTTGACCAGCGTCACCCGGCCGGCTGCCAGCGGCCCGGCGAGCGCCTGCTCCAAAGTCTTGCGGCGTTGGGTTTCCAGCTGCCGCTGCTTGACCTCGTGTTCAAGCTTGGAAGACAACTCCAGTTGCACGCCAATGACACCCACCATGATCAGCATGAAGGCGCCCAGCAGCACTGACATCAAATCGGCGAAGACGGGCCATATTGGCGCGGTCGTCTCCACGCCGCCGTCGATATCCTCGCTCATTCGACCACGGCTCCATCTCCGGCAGACGCACGCCGGCCCCCGAGCCGCTGCATGTCTTCCACAATCTGCTTCTGCGACATCATGCTCAAGTCGATCACTTCCCGAGCCTGCGCCACGTAATAAGCAAGCTGTTCGTCGCTGCGCGCGAGTGACTTGTCCAGCGCGACTTCAATACGCTGCAGATGAGTCACGAGCTTTTCATTCGAATCGCCGAAGACCTGTACGGCCATGCCGAATGCTTCGCCCAGGCTCGCCACTTCGACCGCGCTGCCCGTGACCTGCGCGGCAGCGGCGCCGAGCTTGCCGGTTTCGGCCTCAACCTTGTCGGCGAACTGAGTGCCTACACGTTCCAGCAAACCCGCCGATGTCGAGACCAGCGCGTCAACGGCTGAACGCTGCTCGGTAGACGCATGGTTCACGGCGTCGAGCAGGGTTTCCAGCGTGGCCAGGAGACGGCTGCGTTCCTCGAGCATCGCGGTATCGCGGACCATGCTGTCGGAGAGCTTCTGGCGCAGTTCGGCCACGACTTCAGCCGCAGCCTTGGGTGCTTCCGATGCCGCTTGCACGAGCCGTTCGATTTCGGAGATCGTGCTGCTGGTATGCGCTTGCGTCTGGGCGGATAGTTCGCGCGCAGTCTGTTCCAGCGTGTCGCAAATCTCCTGCTGCCGGCTCGCGGTGCGCGTGCCAACCTGCTCCCATTCACGGCTGAGCGTGGCGGCCATCGAACCGAGCGTCTCGGTCCAGGCTGCCAGCCGTTGCAGGTCCCGCGATGCCAGTTCCGCCTGCAGGTTTGCCGCGGCCTTGGGCGCTTCCGATGCTGCTTGCACGAGCCGGTCGATTTCGGCGATCGTGTTGCTGGCGTGCGCCTGTGTTTGAGCCGAAATATCGCGTGCGGTTTGCGCCAGCGTGTCGCACATTTCCTGTTGCCGGGTCGCGGTGCGCGTGCCCGCCTGATCCCACTCGCGGCTCAGCGTAGAGGCCATGGAGCCGAGCGTCTCGGTCCAGACGGCGAGCCGCTCCTCGTCGCGTGATACGAGTTCGCCTTGTAGATCCACCTGCGATTGTTCAATCGTGCGCAACAGCGAAGCCGAATGCTGTTCGAAGGTCGCTGCGGCCGCAGCAAGCGCCTGCTGGTTGTGATTCGCCAGCTTTTCGCCGGCGAGTTCTTGCCGCGACAGCGCTTCGTTCCACGCCGCGGACACATTGCCGGCCGTGGCGTCCAGACGCGCGGAAACGCCGTCGAGCAGCCCAGCTGAACGTTGCTCGAAGGTGCCGGTGAATTGATCCAGCGATGTCCGCAGTTGCTGGACCAGCGCTTCGCTTGATCGCTGATGTCCCTCTAGCGCCTGATTCCAGATACCGGCTACGGTCGTGGTGCTCGCCTCGAAGCCGTTTGTCAGCCCGTCCAGTTGCTGCTGCACGGCATGGGCGACCGTTGCATGCAACGAAGCCGTCTCACGGGCGAGGCCCGCCATCGTGGCCTCCATGACTGGCTGCAGCGCTGCACCGGCGGCGCGCGTGCTGTCGGCGACGCTCTCCTTCAACGACCGTTCCACCGATGAAGCCAGCCGTGCGTAGGTCGCTTCGGTGTTCACATGGAAGGCATCCTGGCTGGCGATCTGCCGCGCGTTGACGGCGAGGTTCTGTTGCTCGATGGTCGCCATCATCATCTGCAGCCGGTTGACGAGTTCAGGCATCCCCTCGGCTTGCCGCTGCAGGAGCTTGAAGGTTTCCTCGCGCTGATGGGTCTGCGAGTAAATGCGTAACGTGGTCGCGATCTTTACGTCGAGCATCTGCCCGGCATCGATACGCTCACGCCGGCACAGTGCGGAAAGCAGCCCGAGCATGGCGGAGGTGGCCACGCCTGCAATCGAAGTGCCGAACGCAAATCCCAACCCTCTGACAGGTGCTGCCAGCGAGTCGCGGATAGCCTGCAGGTCCGTCGCGCTTTCCAGCGCCATGCCTGTGCCCCTCAGGGTCGCCACCATGCCCAGGAGCGTGCCCAGCATGCCCAGCAACACGAGCAAGCCGACCAGGTAAGACGCAAGCGCCGGGCCGGGCAAGGCTACACGCTCGCCCTCGATGCGCAGGCGCACCGCATTGCGCAAGCTGGGATGCAGCCGGTCGAGCCACGCGCCCAAGCCGGGCGGCGGTCCGGACAGATCCGCTACGGCAAGCGTCAACGTGGACGTGGCCTGGCTGTAGCGTCGCAACTCCAGCGCGCCGGCCAGATAGCAGGCGCCGATCAATAAAGTGACGGCCAGCGCCAGCGGGTTCGAGCCGATGTAGCCCGCTCCAATCCGGCACACAGCGGCCAGACCGACCAAAAAAACGACAAGATTCAGATATCTGGACATAGCGTCCCAGTTAGCTGGTGCGAAGAGCCGCGAGCAACCCTTCGACCGGTTGAAAACGAAGATCCAGTTCGGCCAGCAGCACGCTCTGCATATCTTTGCGGAACGCGTTCAGCCACGCGCCCGGCTTGATTGCCGGGGCGTCCTCCGGGGCTTGGGACGCGCTGGCATCGGCCAGTATTTCCCGCTCGGCCTTGCGTAAGCGCTCGAAGTGCCCGCCGAGCAACCCGGGCACTGTGGCGAGCAAACTCCGCTCTCGCGGACTTAGCGCGCGCTCCATGACGGCATCGACTTCCGCAAGCCGGATCATGGCGGGCGTCCTTGCGGCCAGTTTTATCCGCAGGCGAGCGCGCAGACTGCCGATACCCGTCTCCATCGTTTGCTGCATGGACAGATACGTCTGACGAAAAGCCGGATAGTCGATAGCATCGTCCACGGGTACTGTGTGCGAGGACGATTGCACCGACCCGTACCGCCTGGCGGCGGCAGACCCGCCACCGCCGGTGATGGCATTCGCCAGCGCACCGCGCACGCGAGCGCACTCGGTCTCCTCCGCGCTGCCAATGGCTTGCGCACCGGGGGTCGCGGAAGGCGGATTGCCGTTGAGCGCCGTGGACAGCGCGATGGCGTCTGTCCAATGGATCCATTGGCTCAGCCGGTCCGAGAGCGCTTGTCTGGATTCGGTAACTTCGACATCCGCTAGGCGAGCCAGTAGGCGAATGAGCGTCGAGCCGCTGAAAGCTGTGCGCTGAGGGGCTTGCACCATACCACCAGAGTCAAAAAGTTCGCTAGTTTACACGCGGACGGGATGGTGGCCGCCGTGTTGCGAAAAGCTGGGTGCGCGAGGGTGGGATTTTAGGGTGTTTGTCATGCTGTGTACGGTACCGGAATGCCGGGCCCGACATTTCCAGGGATCTGCCGTTAACGCGGCGCCCGCAGCATCTCCAGCCCGACGCGGCTATGATTATGAGCGGCAATCCATGCCAAACCACGAAAGGAGATGTCCGGATGATTCACGTCATTGCCACGATCACTGCATTACCCGGTTCACGCGATGCCGTCCTCGCTTTATTTCACAAGAACCGTCCGGCGGTGCTGGCGGAAAAGGGATGCATCAGCTATGAAGCGGTCATCGATGTACCCGACTTCGGTGGAATTCAGACACCGCTGGGTAATGACACGTTTGCCGTGATCGAACGCTGGGAAGGTGCCGATGCATTGAAGGCGCATGGCGCCTCCGCGCATATGGCTGAATACGGGCGCAACACCAAGGCGTTGCTCGCCAGCCGCGTGATTAATGTGCTGCAAGTCTGCTAAAGCACGGGTTCACATGCGCTTTAGCGGCTTATTTGGCAGCTTTGCGCATGAGCTGCTGCTTGAGAGTGTGTTTCGCTAATCGCCAACCGGTACTTGGTCAGTAATTCTTGACCTTGGCATGGACCAGATAAGGTAAATGGTCTTTAGTCAGCGGATTCATACGAAGCAGGTCTTCCGTCAGCTTTGGCCAACCACGGGGCGCACCGTATTCAAGCACACTCAATGCCGCGATGCGTGACGACCAACTGCGCAGGCATGCTGCTATTTCATCGCTATTGATACCCCACGGCATGGGCGGCAGCCGATAGTGCGGCGTTTGCATGACGCCCCACCGGGTCAACTGGGAGAACCATCGTGGAATGGCATCGAACACGATTTCAGCACCGGGGAAATGATCGACGATCTTGATAAACAAGCGGCGCACGGCTTCAGGGTCCAGATACATGAACAGGCCTTGAACCACGATGAATACATCGGGACCCGGCTCGATCTGTTCAATCCAGCCCGGCTCGAACACGCTTGCAGCAACATGGCGCATGCGTTCGGACGAAGGCAAAAAGTGCTCACGCAACGCGATCACAGCCGGCAAATCGACGGTGAGCCAGCGCATCTCGCCGTTGTCCACCCGATGAGCCTGCGTTTCGAGGCCTTCGCCAAGGGACACAATCATGCCATCCGGATGGCGTTCGAGCCATTGCTTCAACAATTGGTCGATTTGTGCTGCCCGCGCGGCAAACGAACCAACAGGTTCTCCAAAATGACGCTCGAAATCGTAATCGATGGCATCGCAGATACGCACGCCGTGCGGGTCGGTGAGAATGCCGTCAGCGCGGCGGGCTTCACATGCACGATCGTAAAGCGTCCACAGCGTTGTTTCCGACACGCCGTTCAGTTTGCACGGGACCTTCGAGGCACTGTCCACACTGTGAGTGCGCAACGGCTGATAGTCTCGACGAAGTGGCGGCCTTGACTCGGTGACTGTCAAAGCGCACCCAGACGTTTTGCATTCGCCGTTGCACGCTCGTGAATGGGTGCAAGGCTTTCCCGGACTACACGAGTGGTTGAACTGGCCAATTGCAAAGGATCGGCCGGAGAGGTTGCCGCGATCTTCAGCAGCGCTGCCTGGCATTCAATCCATTGCGTGGCGGATCGGCTTGACGCCAGGGCCGACGCCGCTTCCGACGCGGCCCAGATATGTTTGCTGGTGTCCATTGCCAGTGTCATACCCAGGCTCACCAATCCTGAACCCATCGCCTGAATCGATTCAGATGCAGCCTCGCTCTTTTCCCGGCTCATCAGGCTGAACTCAACCCGGTCGCGTTCATTGGGCAATGGGCCGGCCATCGCCATGCGGGTGGTGCGAACTTTAACGACTTGGGTGGTCGCGCTGAGCATTTCGCAGGTGTCGGTAAAAAGGCGCAACCAGTTGGTCGAAAGCTCACCGAGAGACGGCGAGAATGTGGCGGAAGTCATGAAGTGCTCCACGGATTAGACCATCTGCTACGGATACCTAATAAAGGTATCAATCGTAACGAAAAGAAGGGTGCGAATTAAGTCAGGGATGTGTCCGCTGCGGGAAATTGATGCGGGTCGCTTGAGTGCGCGATAAATGTCCGGCTTGTCCAGAGCATAGGCCGATAAATGCTGCATCGCAACAAGTCATTTGAAACTGAGGGCTGGTTCTTGGCAGGAAGCCAATCATGGGCGACGAACAGGATTGACGCGTCCGTCTTCTTTCACAGCAACCGATGTTTGATCCGGAAGCAAGCGCCGCACGAGTTCCGGGAAGCGGGTTTCATTTACGTCTTCAACGAAGCTTGCTCGCAATGCATCCGATGCCGGGCTGAGCGATCTTCCTGCAAGCTCCACGAATCCCACCGTACGCTCGATCCGAGGCGCGTCAATTGGAATGAACCGCAGCGCGTCGCGGTAACGCTGTTTCGCGAGGTAGGGCAGCACGGTAAGCCCCACGCCTCCCTCCACAGCGGCAAGCAGCGTGGTGGTATTGGCGATAAAGATCTCGTCCTGTACGGCCGCCGCTTCACGCACTTCTGGCGGCAAGGCGCGAAGCGTGCCGCTGTCGATCATCCGGTATCCCGACAGGTCGCTCCATTCAACATGCCGATGCCTGAAAAGCGCATGTCCGGAGTTCACGACCACGCACATGACGTCCGCGATCAGCGGCGTAAAACTCAGCTCGGATTCCTGCTCGGGCTCGCCCGCGATGCCAAAATCGATTGCGCCGGAGCGTACACGCTCGTGGATATACGCGGCGGTGCCGTCCTCCACGTGAAGCTGGATGCCGGGATAGCGCGCGGTGAACCGGCTGATCGCGCGCGGCAGTATTTCGTGCGCGATCGACGGCACGGCGGCGAGCCGCACGCTGCCGCCGCGTACACGCGCGACATCGATTGCGGCTGAAAGCGTGCGCTCGTAATGTTCCACGAGTTTCCTCGCTTCGCCATAAAACGTCGACCCAAAAGGCGTTGGCGTCGCATGGCTGCCCTTTTCGAATAGTGGAGCGCCGAGCGCGGTTTCCAGCTCCTTCATTGACAGCGATAAAGCCGGCTGGCTGCGAAATACGGCCTTTGCGGCAGCCTTGAAGCCGCCATGCTCGATGACGGATACGAAATGCCGCAACTGCGCGATCTTCACATCGGGGAAACGATCCATAGCGGGAATAAGTTTTCCAAATAACTTAATTAACGTAATTGGTTTTGATTATTTTACGCATATTCCTAGAATCGGTCACATGTCAAACGCATTGAGACCGATATGAATTCGCAGACTTTTTTGAACTGGATGGACGGCAGATGGGTAGCCGGCGAGACAGTTGTTGAGAACCGCAATCCCTCGGACACGGACGACCTGATTGGCCGCTACGCGCAGGCGACCAGCGCCCAAGTGCAGGGCGCCATAACCGCTGCGGCCATCGCGGAACCGGTTTGGGCCGCGACCGGACTCGAAAAGCGGCACGACGTGCTGCGCGCCATTGGCGATGAACTGATCGCCCGTAGCCAGGAACTTGGACGGGAGTTGGCGCGGGAAGAGGGGAAGACGCTGGCGGAAGGTGTGGGCGAGGTTTATCGCTCGGGCCAGTTTTTTCACTACTTCGCGGCTGAAGTCCTTCGGCAATTGGGCGGCAAAGCGGATTCCGTGCGCCCGGGTATCGAGATCGATATCCAGCGTGAACCGATCGGCGTTATCGGCGTCATTACGCCCTGGAATTTCCCGATGGCCACCGCCAGCTGGAAAATCGCGCCCGCCCTCGCGTTCGGTAATGCCGTGCTGTTCAAGCCTGCGAACCTGACGCCCGGCAGTGCGTGGGCGCTCACCGAAATCATCAGCCGCCAGGCGTTGCCGGCAGGCACCTTCAACCTGTTGATGGGCGCTGGCGCATCGGTCGGCAACGCGCTGGCGGCGTCGCGCTCAGTCAACGGAATTTCATTTACCGGATCGGTCGACACAGGCCGGCGAATCGCGGCCGTCGCTGCGCCGAACCTGATCAAGTTGCAGATGGAAATGGGCAGCAAGAACGCGCTTGTCGTACTTGACGATGCGGACATCGACCTCGCCGTCGGATGCGCGTTCCAGGGGGCGTATTCCGGCACGGGGCAAAAGTGTACGGCCTCGTCGCGGCTGATCGTGACGCACGCCGTGCACCGGACGTTCGTCGAACGGCTTACCGCAAAACTGCGCAGCGTGAAGGTGGGACGCGCGCTGGATGACGGCGTGCAGATGGGTCCGGTCGTCGATGGACGCCAGCTCGACCAGAATCTTCAGTACATCGAGATCGGCAAGCGCGAAGGCGCGCGGCTCGTGATCGGCGGCGAGCATCTTGCGCAGCCTGAACGCGCGTATTGCATGTCGCCGGCTCTGTTCGACGAGGGCCGCAACGACATGCAGCTCAATCGTGACGAAGTGTTCGGCCCGATCGCCTGCGTGATACCCGTGCGCGACTACGACGAAGCGCTGGCCGTTTCGAACGACACAGAGTTTGGTCTGACTGCGGGAGTCGTCACTCAATCGCTCAAGCACGCCACGCATTTCCGCCGCCATGCGCAGGCCGGATGCGTGATGGTGAATTTGCCGACTGCGGGAACCGACTATCACGTGCCGTTCGGCGGCCGCAAATCATCAAGTTACGGTCCGCGTGAGCAGGGCCCCAATGCGGCTGAGTTCTATACGACGCTGAAGACTTCTTACACACGCGCCTGACGGCTGGAGACACTTCATGACCTTGCATAGCTCCTTGCTTGTCGTCGACGGCACGCAGTACTCGAACTGGAACCTGCAGATCTTCGAAGAGATGCGCGCCGGCGGGGTTAGTGCTGTCAACGCGACCATCGTCTACTGGGAGAACGCGCGCGAAACACTGTCGCGCATTGCCGGGTGGAACGCGCTTTACGAACAGCACGGCGATCTTGTCATGCCGGCTCGCACGATGGACGACGTGTTGCGCGCAAAAAGTATCGGCAAGATTGCGATTCTGTACGGAATACAAAACTGTTCGCCGATTGAAGACGACATTGGCCTCGTCGAGGTCTTCCGCGATCTCGGCGTGCGCACCATGCAACTGACGTACAACAACCAGAGTCCGCTTGCGACCGGTTGCTATGAATTGTCTGACAGTGGAATCACGCGGTTTGGCCGGGTGGTGATCAAGGAAATGAACCGGGTCGGAATGGTCGTGGACATGTCGCATAGCGCCGAGCGCTCGACATTGGAGGCTATCGACATCTCGAACCAGCCGATCGTGATCAGCCACGCCAATCCGAGCTTTTTTCACGAAGCCAAACGCAACAAATCGGACGGTGTATTGCGTGCGTTGGCGGCACGCGGCGGTCTGGTTGGTTTCAGTCTCTATCCGTTCCATTTGAGAAACGGCAGCCGCTGCACGCCCGGAGAATTTACCGACATGGTGGCGCGCACGGTCGATCTGCTCGGCGTTGATCACGTTGGCATTGGCAGCGACCTGTGCCAAGGGCAACCGTACAGCGTGCTTGAGTGGATGCGCAACGGCCGCTGGAGCAAGGAGACGGATTTCGGCGAAGGAAGCGCGAACAATGCGGCATGGCCTGAACCCGTGAACTGGTTCCGATCCAGCGCAGACTTTCCGAACTTGACCTCCGCGCTGGACAAGGCAGGTTTTTCCGAAGCCGACGTTGCCAAGATCATGGGCGGCAACTGGATAAGAATTTTGCGCGATGCAGAGAACAGCCGTGACCGGCACGCGCCGGCAGCGGCGGGTGAGTCCGTCGTGAGTTAACCATCTCGCTACGTAGCCCTGAAAAAAATCACTCGACGCCACCTTGAACCAACGACGAATTGGACCTGGCGCCTCAACAACTTATCCTCCCGGAGGAGACATGGAAATTCCAACTACGCCGAGCATCGCAGCCAATCGCCCAGCATCGGAGCATCGCAAAGGGGGCATCGACTGGCCCATTTTCTGGATCAGCGGTGGATTTTTCCTGCTGTTCCTGATCGCGGCGCTGGTCAATCTGGGCTGGCTATCATCAGTTGTCGACACCGCATTCGGATGGGCCACAAGAGGCTTCGGACTCTACTGGCAAGTGCTGATGCTCGCTACCTTTTCGGTCAGCCTCGGCATTGCGTTCTCCAAGCTCGGACGTGTGAAACTGGGCGGCATCGGACAAGTTCCATCCAACTCGACCTTCAACTGGGTGGTCATCATCATGTGTGCGTTGCTGGCCGGCGGCGGCGCGTTCTGGGCGGCGGCCGAGCCTTTGATGCATTTCGTCAATCCGCCGCCTTTCTATGGAGTAGAGGGCAAGACGTATGCGGCAGGCGTTGCGGCGCTCTCGCAATCGTTCCTGCACTGGGGCTTTCTCGCATGGGCGGTACTGGGTAGCCTGCTGAGCATTGTGTTGATGCATTTGCATTACGACAAGGGCTTGCCGCTTGCGCCGCGCACCTTGTTGTATCCGCTGTTTGGCGAACGTGCGCTCAAAGGACCGATCGCGGCCATTGCCGATGCAACGTCGATCATCGCGGTTGCCGCCGGCACGATTGGACCGATCGGTTTTCTCGGTTTGCAGATCGCGTATGTGCTGCATTCCGTCTGGAACGTGCCCGATACTATCACCACGCAGGCGCTCGTTATCCTGGCGGTCACCGCCATCTTTACGGCGGCGTGTATCGCCGGTCTCGAAGGCTTGCGCTTTGTTTGCAAGATCCATGTGTGGCTGATGCTCGGGCTGGCTGCATTCCTCTACCTGTTCGGGCCGACGGCGTTTCTCACCACGGTTTTCTTCAAGGCATTTGCTATGCATATCGTCGATTTCGCGCAGACAGCGATGTATCGCGGCGACGGCAAGTGGCTCAATTCATGGACGCTCTTCTACTGGGGCTGGTTCATCGGCTATGCGCCAATCATGGCGATCTACGTTGCGAAGGTTTCGCGAGGCCGTACGATCCGGGAGGTAGTGGTGTTGCTGTCAATCGCAGCACCAATCATCACCATGCTGTGGTTCACGCTGGTCGGCGGAACGGGAATTGGCATTGAACTGAAGTCGCCGGGCGCGGTGATCGGCCACGGCACGCAACCTGAAGCGCTGTTGCTGGGCGTGGCTCAAGCCATGCCGCTACGCAACCTGATTTCCGCCCTGTTCCTGTTCCTCAGCTTCTTCTCGGTGGTGACCAACGGCGGTTCCATGGCCTATACCATCGCCATGGCGGTGACCGGGGATCGTGGGGAGCCTGGAAACTGGCTGAAGATTTTCTGGGCCGTGGGCATGGGTCTGGTGGGCGCGGTGCTGATCACGATGGGCGCGGGCGGCGTGAGTGCACTGCAGTCGTTCATTGTCATTACGGCGGTGCCTGTGTCTATCATCATCCTGCCCTCGCTGTGGGACGCTGTTCGCATAGCGCGCACGATGGCCGCAGAGCAAGGGGTGCACTGATGACAATCGACGAGATCATGGATGAAGAACAACAGCGGGCGCAGGGAGCCGGTGAGCCGGCGCGCGCAGTGGCCTTTCCTTGCGCGCCGTTACGCAGTCCGGACATCACGAATCGTCCTGAACGTCTTGGCGCGATGCACGGCACGCGCCTGAGCTTCGTGCGCTCACTGGTGCGGCGCATGGCGCACGACAACTGGCGTATCCGTGTCACGAACATGGATCTCGATGACAACGGATTCGGGGTTTGCATCTACACCATCGAAGCGTATGGCGAGCGCTACAGCCAGGTGATTTTCTCGCAATACCTCGATGACGCGGAGCGTACCGACCGCGTCATTGCGCAAAAGTGGGACATCACTTCGGCGTTGATTTGCGGTGTTCCAAGTGCTGCCGATATTGAGTATTTGCGTGGCAACGTGCCGTTGCAGGAAGCGGGACGGCTGCGTGCGAATGACCTGGTCCTGTGCCGCGCGAACAAGAGCGTGCGCAACTTCGGCTACGTTGCGGACTGCCTTGCCGCGGGCAGGCAACCGGACCCTGCCGCATTTGAACGGGTCGGTTATCTGATCCGTACGACAGCGGTGTACGGCAACGGAAAGTTCGGCATTGCGGATTATCCGAGGCTTGTCGATAGCCACGCATTCAACCGGGGCTTTTCGGCACAGATGTGTGCCGTATTCGTGCTGCGCGATTTCAGCGTGCGGCTGGTCGAACACGTTGCGTCACGCCGGAATCCGCGTACAGCGGTCAAGCTCGCGCACAGCTTTCGCCGCTATCTCGGGGTGGGTAATGCAACTGGTCTTGGCATGGCGCCGTTCCTTGTGCGCCATCCGGTACAGGTCGATCAGTGGATACGGGCACGCGAAACTGCGCTGGCGCGCGTGCTTGCGGTTGAAGTGGTCGAGCGTGACGTATTCGAGCGCGCCATGGCACTGATCGCGCGAGCGGGGCGTCACGTGGCGCAGGTTCATACAGACCATCCGCCGGAAGCAGCACGCAATGCGCTCATTATCGGCGAGCTGCCGCAGCTCGCGCGTGAACTGGAGATCACCTACGAACAGAAGAGCATGTTTCGCTGGAGCAAGTTGCTTGCGTGGGCCGATGAGCAACTCTCCTGTGCAACGCAGGAAATTCTCGTGACGGTGTTGATCGAGCTTTATCCGGGTCTGGTGGATTCCATCGAAACCGCGACGCCAGTCGATGACGTGTTGACACTTGATCCTGACATGTCGGTGGGCGAGTTGCTCCGGCTCGTCGAACGCGACTACGGATGGGTGATGAAGCAGCCCGCCGGGCAACGTGACGATGACCACTTCTTCTGGTACCGGTCAGCCGAGAAGGAGGAGCCCAGACTCGGCGTGCGTGCGCACGAAGCGGGCGCTGAGCTGGAACAGCCGCTGGACATTGCGTGTCAGGTCTGGCGGCTGCACACGAAGCTGAAGGCACAGGACGACAACGCTCGCACAGTCGCGGAGTTTGTCGCCGAGTGCCCTGAATATCGTGCCATTGTGCGGCGAATCCAGACGCTCGCATCGCGTGCTTACGGCGAAATCCGTCACAACCTGCTCGCGCAGGACATGCTGCCCATCGACCTGATGCGCGCCAAGCTCTCGATGTTCGGTGCAAGTAAGTTCGATCCGAAGTCGAACCTGTGGGTTCGGGTCACGCTATATCAGGGAGCACCGACGCTCGACGATCTGTCGCCGGACATGGTCGATGACTGGGCGTTTCCCTGCGTGCCGGGCGGCAACGAACGGGGAGGTGCATGACATGAAGATGGCAATCAACGAATTGAATTCGCTATGCCGCAGCGCGCTGGAAGGCAGCGGCTGGGAGCAAGGCGATTATGAGGACGCGGCGGACGCGGCTGTGTGGTTGCATGCGATTGGGTTGGATGGCATGGAGGCGATTGACAGACTTCTGGGTGTCGCGCGTCAGGAGGAATATGTTGTCGAACCGGCGCTTTCGGCCAGGCAGGGCGCAAGCGCGGAACACACGGCCTCTTGCAACGGGCTAGCGGGTTGCCTGCTTGCGTTCGAACTGGCGTGGGCGAGGGCGACGCAGGCGCGCACGGGTACGGTGAGAATATTCAACGCGCTGTCTCCACGGCTGGCACTGTATGGCCTGAAGGTGATGTCCTCCCGCGGGCGTCGCTTCGATCTATCGTGGCGCGACAACGCGGGCCGGCATTTCGCCACGACGTCCGGGCACGACAACTATCCGCGCTACCTGGGTTTCAATGCAAGTGCGAGCGAAACGTCGTCGGAAATCACGGTGTGGTGTGGAGTGGACGGGGCCACATTCAAAGGGATTACTGTTCCAGAGCAAGACGTCGCCGGAGCCGTCGACGCAGTGGAATTCGATGCGCGTTATCGCGACGCGCTTTGGCGTGGGATTGAAGTCGATGCTGCGCATATCGACCGGCTGATCGCGTGGAAGAGCAAGGTGCTCGTCCCGGAATCTCTGGCGTCACGAGCACACGGCGCGGGAGGCGCGGACGATGGATTCTGATACCACCGATATGCATTCCACTGTTGCAAGCAACGTGCGTGCAATCGAGACCGGGCTGCCGGCAAGTCCAACGCAGCTCTTCGAATGGGCTGTGCTCGGCAACGGCACGCTTTATACAGCGCAGATACCGATAGGTCCAGATGGCGCCGTTGTAACGGGTGGTATTGACGAGCAGGCGCGTCAGGTGTTTGAGAATTTGCGGCAGACACTGAGCGCGGCCGGAGCGTCGCATCGCGATGTCGCGCAGATCCTGATTTATGTGACGGATCGCACGTGGTTGCCGGCTGTCAACGCGGTGTACCGGGGGCATTTCTCAGCGCCGTTTCCAAACCGGGCGTCGATTGTTGTCGCTGGATTGGCGCGGGAAGAGATGTTGATTGAGATCGTGGCGTATGCGTGTCCGCCGCTCGAAAAAGCCCGCCGTATAGGCGATGCCCGCGCCATTTAATGCAACGCCGCCCACGCGCAAGAGCGTGGGCGGCCAGGCTAGCGAAGTCGCTGCATGAGAAAGGAAATATCCCCAGCCTGAAATAGATACGAAATAGCCAGCGAATTCAGCGCCAGTCAGATGAACCGAGCGCCTTACACCCCACCTCAGACCGGCGGTAGCAAGCAACGTGTTTGTTGGGCCCGGCATGATCAGCACGATAACGCAACCTAACGTCATCAGCGCGGCACTCGAAGTTGAAAGCATGGATTGGCGGTAGGAAAGCGGGGACTCAGGTTATTGGAAAGCATTGGGTATGTCGGCATTGCCACCAATCAGCGCGCAGAAAGATTTCTTTTAGCTCATTCAAGTTGTTGAGTGAGATATGCGATTGTCGGTGATCCGGATCGCAATGTCGAACGGCCGAAGCGGGCGCGAGCATGAACTGGCTATTTCAATGCGTCAGGTACCAGCCATATGATCAGCATTCCTATCGATAACGCTTAGAACGCATACGAGACAGGCACTTGACCCCGACCGTCATCCAAGCGCCTCCCCAGTCTCCCGACGTAAAAGTGTCACTTGATTTTTTACATAAATAATAATATAAACACGAATCATTCCTATTTGTTAAACGAATGGAAGATGCGCATACCTCGAACCGGCTTGACGCCGGCATCCGGGATCGCGCTCGTATGCTCATTCAAGGGTTTATTACATGCGTCGGGGAAAAGGGGCGGGCAGGCGGTTGCAGCTCGCCAGAAGAGGTCCGGTCGTCAGCGCGTTGCTGGCAGCGGGCTTGATGGGCATCGCAGTACGGCCGGCAATGGCCGATACAACCGGCAGCACAGCAACTCCCACAACGGATGAGTCCAACGCCCAGCAACTACCGCCGGTAGCGGTCACCAGCCAGCGGGCGCACGGCTTTACGCCGGCATCTGTCGAAACCGGCCCGTATCGTGGAATGGATGTGCTCGACGTGCCCGCTACCGTGAACGTGGTGACGCGAAGCGTGATGGATGCCCAGGGCGACACCGGTCTCTACGACGCGCTGCGCAACGTGGCGGGGGTGACGCGCCAGCAACTCAGTGGTCTTGCTTACGACAACCTGTCAATTCGCGGCATCCCGCTCGATAACCGCGCCAGCTTTTACTTCAATGGGATCCTGCCGATCGATAACAACATCTGGATGCCGATGGAGGACAAGGAGCGCGTCGAAGTCTTGAAAGCGGCGTCCGCGCTCTATTACGGTTTTGCCGCACCAGCCGGCATCGTAAACATGGTGACCAAGCGCGCGGGCACCGAGTCGGTAACAAGCGTCTCGCTGCTCGGTGACTCGCGAGGGTCGTTCGGCATGCATGTCGACATCGCCCGCCGGTTCGGTACGGACGATCAGTTCGGGGTGCGTATCAATGCGATGGATGAACATGTCGAGGCTCCGATCGAGGGCGATCATGGATACCGCAAGTTCATCAGCGCAGCGCTCGACTGGCGTGTGAACAGCCGCCTGACGCTCCAGTACGATCTTGAACACATCGAGACCAGCATTGTCGAGCAAGCGGGTATCGTGCCGCTCGCGCCGAACAAACAGGGCGTCATTTCGTTGCCGGGTGTACCGAATCCGAACAAGCTGTTGTCGGGCGCAGGCTATCCGACGCGTTCAAGTGCTGACACGAACCTGTTCCGTGCCAACTACGCGCTGTCGGATAACTGGAGCGTGAATCTTGCTGCGGGCGAGTCCATCACGCGGCGCGATCGCTGGAACTGGGTCTTCCAGAAATACAACGTGACAACAGGTGCCGGCACCGTGCAGGCCACTCAGCAAAATGGCCAGCGGTACCAGAACGAGACGGTCCGCCTTGAAACGAATGGCGTGTTCAAGACCGGCTCGATCAGTCATGACCTGACGCTGGGCGTCTCGCAAGACTGGATGTATCAGCCGAATTTCACGTCCTACACGTTCACTGCGCCGCAAAATCTTTACAACCCTGTCGAGATCACCGCGCTGACGCCAAGCGGCACGCCCAAGCAGTTCTTCGCGCAGCATATTCGCAACGGCGGCGCGTATGTGTACGACCGGATCGACCTGACCTCACGGCTGCAATTTATCCCGGGAGTGCGGCAATCCGAATACGTCACATCGCAGGCGGGAACCCCTTACTCCGATATCAGCAGGACGACGCCTTCCGCTAGTCTGAGCTACAGAGTGACGCCGAACACCAGCGTCTACGCGAGCTACGTGGAGGCGCTGGAGTCAGAAGGCAGCGCCCCTGCCACCGCCGAAAACGCCAACCAGATCCTGCCTGCCGGCGTCAGCAAGCAGGAAGAAATCGGCATCCGGACGCGGGTCACGAACAACATGCTTGCGTCGGTCGCGTTGTTCAACCTGCGTCAGCCGGCGGCCGGCACGAATGCCGACAATGTTTTCGTGATGAACGGCAATGCAAGGTATCGAGGCGTCGAATTTTCGCTGCAAGGAGACGTGACGCGCGATCTGTCGGTCATCGCTTCCGCGGTGTATCTCGACGCGACCCAGGTCGACTCGCCCGATCCAACACTGATCGGCAAGACACCGGAAAACGCTGCCCACGTCACAGCGAGCGTGTTCGCCGACTATCGCATCCCAGCCGTCGCCGGGCTCTCGGTCAACGCGGGCATGTACTACATCGGGCCTCGCGCCGTGAACGATCTCGACCAGGCGTCCATAGGCGGCTACACGTTGTTGACCGCCGGCCTGCGCTACACCACGCGCATCTTCGGCAAGCGGGCAACGATCCAGGCGAACCTCGAAAACGCGACCAACAAGCGTTACTGGAGCGCAGTCGGATCGAACCAGATCGGTGTTGGCCTTGGGCGCACGCTCGAGCTCAGTTCCACATTCGACTTCTAGCGCTTCGCGCTTCCCCCTTAAGCAGACCCACACGACACCATGCAGGCAAGCACACTAAAAAATAACGTCGAGCCGACCGCGGCATCCCAGGACAGCGCGCAGAAATCGCGCTCTCGCCGCAGCACCTTCCTCAAGTGGCTTCGAAAGGTCCACGGCTGGATTGGATTGTGGGGCGCGGCACTCGGCCTGCTCTTCGGCGTGACAGGGATTCTCCAGAATCATCGCGCGACGATGAAGATCAAGGTCGGCGGCCCTAGCGTATCGACGATCCAGGTCGCCATGCCGTCGCCGCCGCCAAAAACACCGAATGAGCTTGCACAATATCTGCAGTCCGAATTGAAACTCGACCGGCCCGCCGAGCGCGTCACGCGTGAAAAAGCTAAACCCGTCACGTGGGGCGACCAGTCGGTGATCCAGCCTGAGCACTGGGTGATCCGCTTCATCGCGCCGCATTATCTGGTGACGGCCGATATGTGGAAAGGCGGCAACCTGGTCAACGTCGAACGCCGCGATCAGGGCTTGATCAACACGCTTGAAGGCATGCATCGGTCGGAAGGCGCGGGCGTTGGCTGGATCCTGTTTGCGGATTCGATCGCGGGCAGTCTCATTTTGCTGTCGATCACCGGCGTGCTGCTGTGGACCGAACTCACTCGCCGTAAGACGATCGGCGCTTCGATCTTCGTCGTGTCTCTCGTGACGATGATCGTATTGGCGTTGCAGTCCGTGTAGCTCGTGGCTGAATCTGTCATGTACTCCGATGCGCGTGAAACACGACGGATGCCGGCCTGCCGGTTCGTGGATCTAACGGCTCTTGCATCGCGTGCAGCGTCAATCCGCTGGTCCTTATGAGTTCAAGCCAGGTGCCCAATGTCCTGAAGTACCAGGGCGGGGCATCGATGAAATCGGGACCAAATCCTGCCCATGAACCTGCCCGCCAGCCATCGACGTAAGGCAGGTCGCCGCACGCAATTATCGGATGCAAGGTTTGCACGATCAGGGTGCCGTTCGGCTTGAGCAAGCTTGGAATGGCTCGCAACAGGCGGTCTACCGACTCCTCGCCGAGCAATGAAAAATTGCAGACGACCATATCGGCGTTCTGTTTCAGCAGCCCTTCTGAAATCTGTTCGTAAGACATCACGCGGCTGTCGAGCACACCCGCTTCCTTCGCGGCAAGGGATAATGCCGGCACCGCATCCACCGCCGCCACCTCGATCCCATTCTGCTGGAGCGCAAGGGCAAGCCAGCCCTCGCCGCATCCCAGGTCTATGACGTTCCGCGGCCTGCACGCGAGAACCGCGTCCAGGATTGCACGATCGGTTACTAATCTCCGGCTCTCGATTTCACCGCCACGCACCGCATGCGTCCAGGGCGAAGCATTCTGCTTCCACGACTCGATTATCTTGCTGTCGCTCAAAGGGTCGATGTTCATCGCTCGCCTATCCGCCATGTCGAGCGCAAATCATCCCACGCAACTGAATTCGTGTGCTGAGCGCCGCGACCGGCGAGTAAGGGTTTGCGCGGATGCTAACTGCAGATTTGCTTGCTATCCTTGGCACAGATGAAATAAATTACAGCAGACGAAAAAAAAATCACTTTTCGTCCGGCACGGAGAAGACATGACGAAATCCGCCGACAGGCGTGATGCCGAAGACAGCCTTGCGATCAGGGCGGCGTGGTTGCATTACGCCGCCGGACAGACGCAGGCCGATGTCGCGCTCCGTCTTGGGGTCAGCAACGTCAAGGCGCATCGGCTCATCACGCGCGCCAACCAGAGCGGCGCGGTGAAGGTCACGATCGATGGCGACGTCGCCGAATGCGTCGTGCTGGAAGCCGAGCTTGCCGACCGCTACGGGCTGGCTTATTGCGAGGTGGTTCCGGATCTGCACGAGGTTGGCCTGCCGTTGCGTGCCTTGGGTGTGGCCGGCGCGCACTTTCTGCAGCGCGAGATTGCGGCGCGCCAAGGCGGCGTGATCGGCATGGGGCATGGCCGTACGCTGGCAGCCGTAGTCGCCGACATGCCGCGCATGGAGGCCGGCAAGGTGCGTTTCGTGTCGCTGCTGGGCGGCGTCACGCGTAACTACACAGCGAATCCTTACGACGTGATCCATCGTCTGGCTGAGAAAACCGGCGCCGTTTCTTACGTGTTGCCGCTGCCGTTTTTCGCCAATACCGCCGAAGACCGCGAAGTATTGCTGTCGCAACGCGGCGTGCGCGAAGTGTTCGATCTCGCGGCGCATGCGGACCTGATGATCGTCGGTATTGGCACCGCACAGCCCGACGCACAACTCGTTGCATCGCAGATGATCGAGCCCGAAGAAATCCGCGAAGTGAGCGACATGGGCGGCCAGGGCGAGGTGCTAGGTCACTTCTTCGATCACGCGGGCAAGTCCGTTGAAACCTCGCTGGCAGCGCGCACGGTAGCCCCTAATCTCGCTGATCTGACTGGGCGGCGAATCGTCGCTATCGCGGGCGGCGCTGAAAAGGTACAGGCGATCCGCGCCGTTCTGAATAGCGGCCTCCTCAGCGGCTTGATTACCGATGAAGCCACGGCGCTGGCGCTGAATCGCGGAACAATCGACGCGGAGGCGGCAGCGTGACAGTTCCATCATCCAGCGCGGGCGCCGGACGCGATCTCCTGATCGGTATCGACGCCGGCACCTCGGTCATCAAGGCGGTCGCCTTCGATCTGGCAGGGCGGCAGATCGCGGTTGCATCGGTTCCTAACCGATACACCACGAGCGCCGATGGCGCGGCCTTTCAATCACTGGACCAAACCTGGGCCGACTGCGCGCAGACGCTGCGCGATCTCGGCGCCAAGGTCGATAGCCTGGCGCGGCGCACGGCTGCAGTGGCCGTGACGGGGCAGGGCGATGGCACGTGGCTGGTCGGCGCGGGCAACAAGCCCGCGAGCGACGCCTGGCTCTGGCTGGACGCACGCGCTGCGAATACCGTGCGGCGGCTGCAAACCAACCCAGCCAGCCGGGCTCGCTTCGAGGCCACGGGTACCGGGCTGGCGGCCTGCAGCCAGGGCGCGCAGATCGCTCATATGGATGCCACGACGCCCGAGGTGCTCGACCGCTCGGAAGTCGCGTTGCATTGCAAGGACTGGCTGTATCTCAAGCTCACCGGAGTGCGCGCAACGGACCCGTCGGAGGCGACCTTCACCTATGGCAACTTCCGCACTCGCCGCTATGACGACGCCGTAATCGAAGCCCTCGGGCTGTCGGCGCGGCGAGGTTTGTTGCCCGAGATCGTCGATGGCACCGAGGTCACTCACGCGCTGTCGCCTGAAGCCGCGGCCGCAACGGGCTTGCTGGCAGGAACGCCGGTGTGCCTGGGGTTTGTCGATATCGTGCTGACGGCGTTGGGCGCCGGCATCCATACAGAGGGCGCGGTGGGCGCTACCTGTTCGATCATCGGATCGACGGGCATGCACATGCGTGCAGTGCAGAACACCGATGTTTATTTGAACGCCGAGGGCACGGGGTACGTCATCGCGTTACCAATGCCCGGCATGTCGGCGCAGGTGCAGTCGAACATGGCGGCGACGCTGAACATCGACTGGCTCTTGAATCTGGCGTGTGACCTGCTCGCGGAATTCGGTACGCCGCTCTCGCAAGCCGACCGGGTGAAACGTATCGATGGATGGCTGCAATCCGGCCGGCCGGGCACGCACCTTTACCACCCTTATATCTCCGATGCAGGCGAGCGCGGCCCATTCGTCAATGCCAACGCGCGTGCCAATTTCACGGGACTCACGAGCGAAAGCCGTTTCCCCGATATGTTGCTTGCGGTGGTCGAGGGGCTTGGAATGGCCGCGCGCGACTGTTATGCAGCAATGGGCGGCGCGATGCCCGCAGAGCTGCGGCTAACCGGCGGTGCGACCCGGTCGCGGATGTTGCGTGCGGTGCTCGGTGCAGTCGTTGGCGCCCCCGTGCGAACGTCCACGCGCGAAGAGGCGGGCGCGGCTGGCGCGGCCATGATGGCGGCGGTCGCGCTCGGTGTTTATCCCGACATGCAGGCGTGCATTGGCGAGTGGGTCACGCCGCTATTGGGACCGGTCGAGACGCCTGATCCCGATCATATGCAGACCTACGCGAAGGCGTTCCCCGTGTATCAGCAGGCGCGGCGCGCACTGGAACCCGTGTGGGACGCAATGGCACAACAGGCGAGGGCCAGGAGTCATCCCGGCGCCCTTGGCGCAACCATAAACGAAGTCGAACGGGGGGCGGTGAGATGAGCGACAGCCAGATGGTCGACCTGTTCGTCATTGGCGGCGGCATCAACGGTGCGGGCATAGCGCGCGATGCCTCGGGCCGCGGGCTGTCCGTGATCCTGTGCGAGAAAGACGATCTGGCGCAAGGCACGTCGTCGCGCTCGGGCAAGCTGGTGCATGGCGGCTTGCGTTATCTCGAGTACTACGAATTCCGGCTCGTGCGTGAGGCGTTGATCGAGCGCGAAGTGCTGCTCAACGCGGCGCCGCACATTATCTGGCCGCTGCGTTTCGTGCTTCCGCACAGCCCGGACGATCGCCCGGCGTGGCTGGTCAGGCTGGGGCTGTTTTTGTACGATCACCTTGGCGGCCGCAAGAAGCTGCCGGGTACGCGTACCCTCGATCTGCTGCGCAGTCCTGAAGGTGCGCCGATCAAGGATCAGTATCACAGGGGTTTCGAATATTCCGACTGCTGGGTCGATGATGCCCGCCTCGTCGTTCTTAACGCAGTAGACGCGGCGCAGCGTGGCACGCAGGTGCTCACGCGCACAGTCTGTACGTCGGCGCGGCGTGAAGGCGATGTGTGGCGCATCGAGTTACGTAACACGCGCAACGGTACAACTCGCGTTGTCACCGCGCGGGCGCTGGTCAATGCCGCTGGTCCGTGGGTGGCCGATGTCATCGAGCGCGTGGCCGGCGGCCATTCGACCCGCAAGGTGCGACTGGTCAAGGGCAGCCATATTGTCACGCCCAAGTTCTGGGACGGCCCGCATTCCTACCTGGTGCAGAACCACGACAAGCGGGTGATTTTCATCAATTCCTACGAAGGGGATAAGGCGCTCATTGGCACCACCGATATCCCCTGGGACGGTGCGCCAGAAAACGTGTCGATCGACGAATCGGAAATCGAGTATCTGCTGGCCGCGGTCAACCGATATTTCAAGCAGCCGCTGCGGCGCCAGGATGTGGTACAGACGTTCTCGGGTGTGCGCCCGCTTTACGACGATGGCGCAGGCAATCCGTCGGCAGTGACGCGCGACTATGTATTCGATCTCGACACCACCGGCGGCGCCCCTCTGCTCAATGTCTTCGGCGGCAAGATCACGACCTTCCGCAAACTGTCGGAGCATGCGATGCAACGCCTGCGGCCGACCTTTCCCGACATGGGGAAAGACTGGACGTCGACTGCAACGTTGCCCGGAGGCGAAATCGAAGGCGCGGACGTACCGCGATTCATCGCGCGTTTGCGGCGGGAGTATGGCTGGCTGCCGGAAGATCTGCTGCTTCACTACGCGCGGACTTACGGTGCTCGCACGGCGCAGGTGATCGGTTCGGCCAAGTCGCTTGGCGATCTCGGCCGGCAATTCGGACCGGTTTTTTATGAGGGCGAGGTGCGCTATCTCATGACGCATGAGTGGGCGGAGACCGCGCCGGACATCCTGACGCGGCGCACGAAGCACGGACTGCACATGAGCACCGAGCAAACGGCCGCGTTCGGCGCGTGGTTCGAAGGCCTCGACAGAAAAACCGCCTGAATATAGCTGCGATCGTTCGCATACAACACGAGACAACCCGAGACGAACATGGCTTTCACTCTCGCACTCAACACCAATCCGCTAGTGAATCGCTTCGCGGAGCCGGATGATCTTATCGACGCTATCGCGCACAAGATGAAGATCCGCGACGTGCAGCTCACGCACGAGTTCATCAACCCGTCGTGGCCGGCAGCCACCACGCGACGCCTGACGCGCCAGATGCGCGCGGCGATGGCGCGAACCGGAGTGAGGATTACATCGGGCATGACTGGCCCCTACGGACGGCTCAATCACTTCGGCCATCCTGATGCCGATGTACGGCGCTATTACGTCGACTGGTTCAAGACGTTCGCTGACATCACGGCCGATCTTGGCGGCGATTCAATCGGCACCCAGTTCGCCATCTTCACGTACCGCGACTTCGACGATGCCAGCCGTCGCGAGGCGCTGATCCAGACAGCCATCGACTGCTGGGTAGAGGTCGCTGAACACGCGAAGAGTGCGGGGTTGAAGTACGTGTTCTGGGAGCCGATGTCGGTCGGGCGCGAATTCGGCGAGACGATCAGTGCGTGTCTGGCGCTGCAAGAACGCCTGAGCGCTGCGGATATGGCGGTGCCCATGTGGATGATGGCGGACATCGATCACGGTGACGTTACCAGCACGAACCCCGACGACTTCGATCCGTACGCCTGGGCGCGTGCGGTGCCGCGTGTCTCGCCGATCATCCATATCAAGCAGTCGCTGATGGACAAAGGCGGTCACCATCCTTTCACGGCCGAGTTCAACGCACGCGGCCGCATTCAGCCAGCGCCGCTGATCGCCGCCATTCAAGAGGGCGGTGGAAAGGATAACGAAATATGTCTGGAGTTGTCGTTCAAGGAACGCGAACCGAAGGATCGGCAGGTAGTCGAGCAGATCGCCGAATCAGTGGCGTTCTGGGCTCCGCATTTCGATACCGGCGTTTCCGACTTGAACATCTGAAGGGGCAGACCGCCATGCACGAAGCGATGACGCAGAAACTGATCAACGACGGTAATGCCGCCGTCGACGAGATGCTGGATGGCGTGATGGCCGCGCACAGCAACGTGCTGCGACGCCTCGACGGTGCGCCGCGTGCAATCCTGGCGCGCCACGGGCCACGCGGAGGAAAAGTCGCGCTGGTGATCGGCGGCGGATCGGGCCACGAGCCGACGTTCCTGGGCTTTGTCGGCAAGGGACTGGCCGACGCCGCGGCGATCGGCAATGTGTTCGCATCGCCGCCACCGCAACCGGCTGTCGATGCAGCGCTCGCGACGCATGGAGGCGCGGGCGTGCTGTTCATGTACGGCAACTATGCCGGCGATGTGATGAATTTCGACATGGCCACTGAGTTGCTGGAACTGGAGGGTGTCGAAGCGCGCACGGTGCTGACCACCGACGACATCGCCTCCGCGCCGCGCGATCAGCGCGACAAGCGACGTGGCGTGGCGGGCAATGTGTTCATTTTCAAAGCGGCCGGCGCAGCAGCCGATCTGATGATGTCACTGGACGATGTAGAGCGAGTGGCGCGTCACGCCAACGCCCGGACCTTCACTTTGGGCGTGGCGCTGGCGCCGTGTTCGTTGCCGCAGACGCGGCGCGCCAACTTCGACATCGCAGTGGGCGAGATGGAAATCGGCATGGGAATCCACGGCGAACCGGGCATGCGTCGCGAGGCGCTCCGTCCCGCCGACTCCGTGGTTGACGAGATGATGGATGCCATCCTCGGTGAGATGGGCGCAGCGAAAGGAGACCACGTGGCGGTGCTCGTGAACTCGCTGGGCGCCACGCCATTGATGGAGCTGTACATCATGAACCGCCGCGTCGCGCAGCGATTGTCCGACGCGGGGTTGATCGTGCATCGCACCCTTGTTGGCCCGCTGTGCACGTCGCTGGAAATGGCCGGCGCTTCGATCACGCTCATGAATCTCGACGAAGAACTGCAGCGCTTGCTGGATCACCCTTGCGAGTGCGCGATGTTTCAGCAGGGGGCCGGACGATGCTGACGACTGGTGACATCGCGCGGTTGTTCCGCCAACTCGCCGAGACCATCGGCGCGGCGCGAGATGAGCTGTGCCGGCTCGATGGTGTGATCGGCGATGCCGACCACGGCATTGCGATGGCGGACGGATTTGTCGCGGCATCGAAGGCTATTGATGCACTGGCTTCGGACGCTTCATTCGCCGATCAATTCAATGCGGCAGCGAAGGGGTTCCTGAATGCGGTCGGCGCCTCGTCGGGGCCGCTTTACGCCACCGCGTTCATGCGTGCAGCGAAGGCAGCAGGAGCACGCAAGGAGATGCCGCTGAAAGAAGCACCGGCGCTGATCGTGGCGATGGCCGCAGGCATCCAGTCGCGTGGCAAGGCGGAGCCGGGTGAGAAGACCATGATGGATGTCTGGGCGCCTGCTGCCGCGGCGGCAGAACGAGGCATGGCAAGTGGGCTGCCGGTGCCCGAGATCATGGCGCAAATACGCGACGCCGCGACAACGGGCGCCGTGTCCACCAAGGCGATGGTGGCGACCAAAGGGCGGGCGGCGCGTCTGGGCGAGCGCAGCATTGGACATATCGATCCGGGGGCAGCATCTGCCGCGATGGTGCTCAACGTGATGACTGAAGACTGGGGGCAACGTGGCACGGCATGACATGACAGACGAAGCAGGATTCAGCGCATGCGTTTTGCTTTTCCGTAGTTCAGAAGTAGAGGAGGTGTTCCCATGAGCTCAATGACCCCGTCAATGAATCGTCGCTCCAAACGCGGCGTTCGTGTAGCAATTGCCGCGGTGCTGGCAGTGATTTTGATCGTCGCGATGGCCTTGAGCACCAAGGCCGTGAAGATCGGGTCCGCAGGCGATACGCAGGTCAAGACCTTCGATCCGGCCGCTTACGGCGAAGCACAATTTCCAAAGACGCAGGCGGCGATCGAGAGCAAGGCAGTCAGCGCCGACACATTGGCCGCAGCCATCGCCAAGGACCAGGACGCCGCCGGCAAGCAGTACGGCGTGGCAGGCGGTGGCATCGGCCCTGAGATATCGGTCAAGTTCGACGGTGTTGCCGGTAGTGAGGATGCCGGAATTTATACCGTGAAGGTACCGAACGTGCCCGACTCGGTAGTCATCCGCGTTCAGACCGGCCCGGCAATCAACGGCACCGATCTGCGCGATGCAACCGGCACCATCGGCTTCGAGCAATTCACTAACCAGATCGACTATCAGAACGCCGGATATGCGATCAACACGGCGATGAAGAAAGCAGTTTTGTCGAAGGTTGATATGGCCAAGCTGACGGGCAAGACCATTTCGGTTGTGGGTGTCTTTCAGTTGATCAATCCGAACGGCTGGCTTGTGACGCCGGTGAAGCTGGACGTGAAATGAGCACCCCGAACCCAACCCCTGCTAACCAGTCCGCGACCGGCGAAGTGCTGCTGTCGGCGCGCGATATCGTCAAGTCATACGGCGGTGTGCATGCGCTGAAGGGCGTGAACTTCGATATCCATCGCGGCAAGGTCACCACGTTGTTCGGCGAAAACGGCGCAGGCAAATCGACCTTGATGAAGATTCTCGCCGGGGTCGAGAGGCCGACATCGGGGCATATTGAACTCGATGGTCAGCGCGTCTCCTTTTCTTCGTCAAACGATGCCCGCGACCACGGTATTTCGATCATCCATCAGGAGTTAAGTCTCGCGCCCAACTTGAGCGTGCGCGACAACATCTTCATGGGCCGGGAATTGCGTTCGGTCACAGGCGTCAACTTCGCCGAAGAAGCGCGGCAGGCACGTGCGCTGATGGCGGATCTCGAGGAAGAGATAGACCCCCTGACGCGCGTCCAGGACTTGCGCCTGGGCCAGCAGCAAGTCGTTGAAATTGCGCGCGCGCTTTCCGTTCAATCGCGCATCCTGATCATGGACGAACCGACTTCAGCGCTCAGTGCTTCCGAAGTCGAGGTGTTGTTCAAGGTGATCCGCGATTTGACGAGTCGCGGGGTGTCGATTGTCTACATCTCGCATCATCTTGAAGAGGCGTTGCAGATCACCGACTACGCCGTGGTGTTGCGCGACGGCAGGATGACGGCGACGGCCGAAGCGAAGGACATCGACCTCGCGTGGATCGTGCGCAACATGGTGGGTGAGAACTTCGACCTCGGTTCGCCGCCGACAGGCTATGCGTTCGGCGACGTAGCGCTGGCGATCGAAGATGTCAGCGTCGCCGACGACGCAGGCTCGGGCATCTCCGTGGTCGATCACTTGTCGCTTGATGTACGCGCGGGCGAGATCGTGTGCATCTACGGACTGATGGGAGCGGGGCGCACCGAACTGCTTGAAGCGGTGGCTGGCCGCTCCCCGGTGAGCGGAGGAAAGGTCCTTCTGGAAGGCGAAGACATTGCCTCATTGAGCATCGCCGGACGTATTGGCCGCGGCCTTGTGCTCGTGCCGGAAGACCGTCAGCGCGATGGCCTGGTGCCGACCATGAATGTGGGCACCAACTTGTCGCTTGCGAGTATCGGCACCTTCGTCAAGGGGTTGTTGCTCTCGTTCCCTCGCGAGCGCGTGCTCGTCGATCAGTCGATTCGAAACGTTCACGTTAAGACGGCGGGGCCGGGTGCGCCTATCGGTTCGTTGTCGGGTGGCAATCAGCAGAAGGTCGTGATCGGCAAGATGCTTGCTACCCGCCCGAAGGTCATCCTACTCGACGAGCCGAGCCGTGGCATCGACATCGGCGCAAAAGCCGAAGTCTTTCGCCTGCTCAGCGAGAGCGCCACGCAGGGTTTGGCCGTGGTGTTCTCCACGTCGGAAGTGGGTGAATGCTTGAGCATTGCGCATCGCATCGTCGTCATGCGACGGGGCAAGATTTCCGCAGAATTCGGCGCCGATGCCACCAAGGACCAGATCATGGCCGCCTCCGGCGAAGCCGTGGTGATCTGATCATAGAAATGCATGGAGACTTGAACATGAACGACTCCGCTAAACCTTCCGCGTCAACCCGCGCCAGCAAGTTCGGCGACGGCTTCGACCTTGGCAAGATGCTGCTCGAAGGACGCGCGTTCTTTGCGCTGATCGTGATCATCATCGTATTTTCGATGCTCTCGCCGTATTACTTCGCAGTCGAAAACTTCCTGACGATGGCCTCGCATGTGGCCATTTACGGCATCCTCGCCATTGGCATGCTGCTCGTCATCATCAACGGCGGAATTGACCTGTCGGTGGGTTCCACGCTCGGCCTCTCCGGTGTGGTCGCGGGGTTCTTCCTGCAGGGGGTGACGCTGAACCTGTTTGGCGTCGTACTGTATCCGGCGGTCTGGGTCGTGGTGGTGCTGTGCTGCCTGCTTGGCGCCTTCATTGGTCTCGTCAACGGCGTGCTTATTGCGCGGTTCAGGGTGCCCGCATTCGTTGCCACGCTTGGCGTGATGTATGTCGTGCGCGGACTGGCTTTGCTGATGACCAACGGCCTGACCTACAACAACCTGGGCGGTCACGCGGATCTGGGTAATGTGGGATTCAACGGGCTTGGGTTTGATCGACTGTTCAATGTTCCCGTCGGCGTCCTGATCCTGGCCGTCATCGGGATTCTGGGCAGCATCATGCTCACCCGGACGGCATTCGGACGCTGGCTCTACGCGTCCGGCGGCAACGAGCGCGCAGCGCAACTCTCCGGCGTTCCGGTGAAGAGAGTGCAGATCAGCGTGTACATGATGTCGGGCGTGTGCGCCGCCATCGCCGGGCTGATTCTTTCCTCGCAGTTGACGTCTGCGGGTCCGACCGCCGGCACGACCTATGAGCTGACGGCCATTGCCGCTGTGGTGATCGGCGGTGCGTCGCTCATGGGCGGCACGGGCAACATTCGCGGAACGTTGCTTGGTGCCTTCGTGATCGGGTTCCTGTCCGACGGTCTGGTGATCATCGGCATCTCGTCTTACTGGCAAACGGTGTTCACCGGCGCGGTGATCGTGCTCGCGGTGCTGCTTAACGCCATTCAATATCGCCGTCGCGTCAAGCGTCCTGCACCGACCGCCGGTCAACCCACTTCTCCACAAAGTGGCAAGGCTTGAGCCGCGCCACTGGCCCTTGAGAAGAATGTCTTACTTGTCCTCATTTGAATTTGTTTTATCCCGACGCCATCGCTAATCAAAAAAGGAGACTTACCATGACAACCAAGAGAAAAACCCTGAGGACCCTGTCACTCGCCGCTGTCGCCATCGCCGCGCCTTTGTTCGCAGGCCAGGCGCATGCGGCGGGTGGACTCGTGACCATCATCGTCAACGATCCCTCGAATCCTTATTGGCTCACGGAAGGCAACGTTGCTGCTGCCGAGGCGAAAAGGCTGGGATACACCGCGAACGTCGCAGCGTCGAAAGGTGACACCAACGCAGAGAGCCAGCTGATCGATACCGCCATCACGAACAAATCGGTCGCGATCATTCTTGATCCCGCGAACGCTAGCGGGTCTGTCGGCGCGGTGAAGAAAGCGGTTGCCGCCAACATTCCGGTGTTCCTCGTCAATGCCGAGATCAACCAGGAAGGACTGGCCAAGGCGCAGCTCGTTTCCAACAACGCGCAGGGCGCGGCGCTGGGTGCGCAGCAATGGGTGAAGGACGTCGGATCGAAGGGCAATTATGTTGAACTGCTCGGCTCGCCGTCGGACAACAACGCTGCTACGCGGTCCAACGGTTATACGTCAGTGCTTAGCCAGTATCCGGATCTGAAGAAGGTCGGGTCGCAAGTGGCCGACTGGGATCGCACCAAGGGGTTCAACGCGATGCAGAGCTTGTTGCAAGCGCACCCGGACATTATTGGTGTGATCAGCGGTAACGACGAAATGGCGCTTGGCGGGATTGCCGCACTGAAGCAGGCGGGCAAACTGTCGAGCATCAAGGTGGGCGGTTTTGATGGTTCGCCCACGGCAGTTGCCGCGGTCAAGGCTGGCGAATTGCAGTACACGGTGCTGCAGCCGGTTGCGACGTTTTCGGTCAAGGCGGTGCAGGAGGCCGATCAGTTCCTGAAGACCGGCAAGACAGGCGCCAAGACTGAAAAGCAGCTCTTCGATTGCGTGCTGATCACCAAAGCCAACGTGGATAAGTACACCTCCGCATTTACCATGTCGAAGTGATGTTACTGCTCTGACCCGCAGGGCGCCGATGGGCGCCTGCGGTTTTCACCTGAGCGCCGCGTTGGGGATGGTGTGATCCAACGATCCTCCCCGGCACGGCGCTTAGCGGCGCGAGGTTCGCGCATCCGATTGACGACATCAATATGACCCATTCCCCTTTCTGGATCGGTACCAGCTGGAAGATGAACAAGACCTTGGCGGAGGCACGCGCTTTTGCCCGGGGTCTGCTAGCGAGCAGCGACGACCCGCGCATGCAGCGCTTCGTGATTCCGCCTTTCATCGCGATCCGTGAGGTTAAGACGATCCTCGCGGATACGACCGTGAAGGTGGGCGCACAGAACATGCACTGGGCTGATCGTGGCGCATGGACCGGCGAGATCTCGCCGCCTATGCTGGTCGATTGCGAAATGGATCTGGTCGAGCTAGGTCATTCCGAGCGGCGTGAACATTTTGGCGAGACCGATGAAACGGTGGGGCTGAAGGTAGAGGCAGCGGTGCGCCACGGGTTGACGCCGCTGATCTGCATCGGTGAGACGCTTGCCGATCGCGAAAGCGGGCGAGCGGCCGAGGTGCTGGCTACCGAAGTCCGGGGCGCGCTGGGCCGGTTGACGCCTGAACAATATACGGCGCCGATCCTGCTCGCTTACGAGCCGGTTTGGGCCATTGGCGAGCACGGCATTCCGGCCACGGCGGACTATGCCGATGCTCGCCAGGCGGAAATTATTGCGGTGGCTCAGGACATTGTTGGCCGCCGGGTACCTTGCCTTTATGGTGGCTCGGTCAACCCTGGAAATTGCGCTGAACTTGCTGGCAGTGCGCATATTGACGGGTTGTTCATCGGGCGCTCCGCATGGGACGTCGCGGGATATCTGGACATTGTGGAGCGCGTCAGGGCTGTGCTCTGAACTCTCTGCGTGCATGAAACTTCGATCTGAAGGAGATCATCATGAAACTTGCAGTTGCTGGGGATAGCGCGGGGGCGGGATTGGCGCATGTGTTGGCTGAACACCTCAAGGATCGTTTCGATGTATTCGAGGTGTCGGACAATGAGGCAGATCCAAAGGAGTTCTATGCAAATTTGTCTGACCGGGTGGCTTCGGGTGTGATGCGTGGCGAGTATGATCGCGCGATTCTGGTTTGCGGCACGGGGATTGGCGTTAGCATTTCGGCGAATAAGGTGCCGGGGATTCGCGCTGCGTTGTGTCACGATACCTATTCGGCGGAACGAGCTGCACTGTCGAATAATGCCCAGATCATTACTATGGGTTCGCGGGTGATTGGACCTGAAGTGGCTAAGACGATTGCCGATGCGTTTCTGGCGCAGACGTTCGATGAAAATGGACGGAGCGCTGGCAATGTGGCGGCGATTAATGAGTTGGACTCGAAGTATCACGGGTGAGGGTGAGCGAGGGTGGGCGGGGTGGGGTTCGAGGGTGGGGCAGTGCCAGATTGCGGGTTGGCGGTCGGGGTGGATGCTGGGGCGAGCGGGTTCTGGGGTTAGCACGGGTGCTGGGGTTAGTGGTCTGGGTCAATGCCGGGTTGCACGGGTTCTGGCGTTAGCGATCTGAGTCAATGCCGGGTTGCTGCTTTTCAAGTATTCGCGCGTTTGGCGTTAGCTGATTTCTTTATCACTATTAGCCACTGCGCGTGGCGGCGCGTCATTTCTTTGTCCAAAGCGACAAAGAAACGAAGCAAAGAAAGCGCTTTTAACAGCTCTACCCTAAGTGTCCACAGCGTGCAGTTTTGATTCATGGGTGCCCCAAAAGCACGGTGCTCGCTAGAACCCCGGATGTTTGAAACCCTCCTTCTCGCGAATCCTGACACGAACACGCTTCGCCCCGCACGCTCTCGGGCAAGCACAATTGCCAAGGAAACCCGCATGGCTTGACGAGCTTTCGAGGCTTTGTTTCTTAGTAGCTTGGTTGAGAGGCACGCGTTGCGGAGGCGCGTGGCCAGCTTCGCAATCAAAGGCTAACGTGTACTTACTGCTCTAAATTTTGATGACTCTGTTGGTCGGTTGCATGGACGTTTTGTTGAGTACGGCCCCACGCATTTCGGAGGCCTAGTTTCGAGGTGGGTTGGCGCCGTGGTTCGTTATGCTCACAAATTCGGTGGTTGGTTCTAGGCGCATAGCGCGGGGTGTACCTTGGGCGGGTTCAAACACTGGTGGCGAAGCGTGGGGTGTCCGTGTTCGGAGAAAGAGGGGTTCACACATCCGTTGCTCTTGCGAGCACCGTGCTTTTGGGGCACCAATGAATAGAAACTGCACGCTGTGGACACTTAGGGTAGAGCGGTGAAAGCGTTTTCTTTGCTTCGTTTCTTTGTCGCTTTGGACAAAGAAATGACGCGCCGCCACGCGCAGTGGCTAATAGCGCAAAAGAAGTCAGCTAACACTAAACGCGCAAAGACCTGGAAAGCAGCAACCCGGCAATGAATCAGACCGCTAACGCAGAACCCGTGCAACCCAGCCCCAGCCCCAGCCCCAGCCTCAACCTCAACCTCAACCACCACCCCAACCCCAAAACCCAAATCCGAAACGCAGTGAAGGACGAAATGCCGAAATATCTGCTGGGCCTCGATAGTGGTTCGACCGCGACCAAGGCCGTCATCTTCGACACCACCGGCCGCACCGTGGCAGTAGGCTCGCGACGCGTAGAGCAACGCCAACCGCGCCCGCGTCACGTCGAACGTGACATGCAAGAAACCTGGGCAGCCGCCGCCGGCGCCATTCGCGATGCGCTCGAGCAGAGCCAAATACCCGCCAGCGCGATCGCCGCCGTCGGCGTAACCGGACATGGCGACGGCCTATACCTCGTCGACCAAGAAGGAACACCGCTAGGCCCCGGAATCCTGTCACTCGACAGCCGAGCCTTCGATGTCCGCGAGCAATGGCGCGAAACCGGTGTGCTGCAACAAGCGCTGGAACTGACCGGGCAGCAGCCATACCCTTACGCCGCCGTCAGCCTGCTCAAATGGATCCAGGTCAACGATCCAGAACGGTACGCGAAAATCGGCCATGTACTTTTCTGCAAGGACTGGCTCCGCCTCTGCCTGACCGGTGTCCCGGCGACCGATCCGACCGAAGCCAGTTCATCGTTCACCGATGTCCGCACGCAACAATACAGCGCCGAAGTACTGGAGTTATACAGCCTCGCCTCCATTGCTCCGGCGTTACCGCCAATCATCCCGTCCGAGGCACCCGCAGGTCGCGTCACCGCATACGCTGCCGCCCAAACGGGTCTGATAGAGGGCACGCCAGTCGCCTGCGGATTACACGATGTCACCTCCAGCGCCCTGGGGATGGGCAACACGGAGCCGGGAATCGTGTCGATTACGGCAGGCACGTTCAGCATCAACGAGATCCTGTCTGATCGTCCGCAACTCGATCCGCGCTGGTCGTGCCGCAACGGCACACGTCTTGGCCAATGGATGAACATGTCGATTTCGCCAGCCTCGTCGAGCAACGTCGACTGGTTCTTGCGCGAATTTTTCGCACACGAAGCGCAACAGGCAGCAGAGCGCGGATGCTCGCTGTTCGACTTGATCGGCGATGAATTGCAGGCGGCATTCGCCGAACCAAGTTCCGTCATGTTTCATCCGTTCCTGTTCGGTTCCCCCTTCGAACAACCCGCGAGCGCGTCGTTCTTCGGCATCCGCGGCTGGCACCGTCGCGCCCATCTCGCGCGAGCAGTGCTCGAAGGCATGGTCTTTAATCATCGATACCATGTCGAAGCACTAACCAGCGCGCTTCCCGCGCGCCGGGCGGGCCTGACCGGCGGAGGATCGTCAAGCCCCATGCTGGCGCAGTTGTTTGCGGATACCCTCGGGATTCCTATCGATATTCCGGAAAATCAGGAAGCGAGTGCGCTCGGTGCCGCGCTCTGTGCCGGCGTGAGCGCAGGAGCGTTTGCATCGCTGGCGGAGGCCGCCACGCGCGCTTGCCGCATACAGCGGTCGCACCAGCCAGACCCGCAACGTCACGCTCAGCTCACTGAGGCGTACACCCTCTACATGCAGCTTATTTCAAACATGAACCCATTGTGGCCGGCACTCGACCGTGCTGCCACCGCGCATTGACGATGATGTGATGAGACTGAGACGAGACAAGCAATGACCCAACGATCCCGCGAATTTTATATCGACCGGCTTGCGCAACAGGGCCGTGTCAGTGTGCTGATCATTGGTGGCGGGATTAACGGCGCGGGGCTATTCCGCGACCTCTCGTTGCAACAGGTCGAATGCCTGCTGATCGATAAGGCCGACTTCGCCTCAGGAGCAAGTTCTGCGCCGTCGAGGCTCATTCACGGCGGGCTGAAATATCTTGAGACCGGTGAATTTGGGCTGGTGGCCGAATCCACACTGGAACGAAATCTATTGCTGAAAAACGCGCCGCACTTTGTCCATCCACTGGAAACAGTACTGCCGATTCATTCGTACTTTGGCGGTATCGTTGCCTCTACGCTGCGGTTTTTCGGTGTCAAGTCGAGGCTCGCTGACCGCGGTGCGATCATTTCGAAACTGGGACTCTCGATCTATGATTTTCTCGGTCGCCATCACCGCACGATGCCGCGCCACCATGTCGCGCTGAGAAGACGGTCCCTGGAAAATCTGCCATTGCTCGATCCGGCCATCAAGGCAACCGCCACGTATTTCGACGCTCAAGTGACGCAGGCCGAGCGGCTGAACTACGAGTTGGTAGCAGATGGACTCGCCGCGTGCGAAGACGCCGCCGCGGCAAACTACGTGACCGTTGATCGCGTGGAGGGCGGCACCGTCTGGTTGCGGGACCTTGTGTCGGATCGGCTCTTTGCTGTGACACCGACTCTCATTATCAACGCGGGTGGTGCCTGGATCGACAGCGTGAACCGGTCGATGGGAATCGAGCGAAAGTACATCGGTGGAGCAAAAGGGTCGCACCTGATTGTGAAGCATCCCGAACTGCATGCGCAACTACGGGGCCGCATGGTTTACTTCGGCTCGAAGGACGGTCGCATCTGTCTTGTCTATCCGTTCATGGATCGGCTTCTGATTGGTTCAACCGATATTCGCGTCGACGATCCCGATCAAGTTCGCTGTGAGGACAGTGAGGTCGACTATATGCTTGGCGTGATGCGGGAGATATTTCCCCGCCTGGAACTGGATGCATCGAATATCACGTTTCGCTATAGCGGCGTGCGCCCGTTGCCTTATTCCGATGCCGCGAATCCCGGCGACGTGAGCCGCGATCACGTGGTGCACGTCGATCATCTGCCCAATACGGAAATTTCCGTGCTCTCGCTGGTAGGCGGGAAATGGACCACCTTCCGGGGATTTGCCGAATCCGTTGCCGACGATACCCTCAAGCGTCTCGGACGCTCGCGTAAGGTCAGTACTCGAGACGAGACTATCGGTGGCGGTCATGGTTATCCGCAGACCAGTAAGGATCGGGCTGCATGGATCGGCGAGCTTGCTTCGCGTTATGGTGTTTCGACCGAGCGAGCTGAGACCTTGCTCTTGCGCTACGGTACGACTGCATCTGTCATCGCAGCATTCTGCTTATCAACGCCCAATGACACCTCGCTAGCCAGCGAGCCGAGCTACACAGTGCGGGAGATTCAGTACCTCTGTGAGCACGAAGCCGTGACGCATCTCGCGGATCTGCTTTTCCGCCGAACGACGATCGCGATCTCTGGTCAGTTGACGGGTGCCGTGCTGGATGAAACGGCGTCGATCGCCGCGCGTGTGTTGGGATGGGACGCGATCCGCATGCAAATGGAAATCGAATCGTCCCGGGACATCGCGCTGCAGCGTCACGGAATGGTGCTTCGGAATACTGAGCTTGCGCATTAACTCAGTACGTACGTCGAACTGACTGGCGCACCGGGCACCGGGGAACTAGCCGCTGCGGCTACCCGCTAGCGGAGTCGGCGGGAATCCCGGCGTCGCTGCCGGCTGCAGAGTCTCGCCGAGGCCGACGAACTGCTCTCAGCTTGCCGCTGCCTCCACCACCGCAGAAGAATTGCTCGCCGCCATCGGACTCAAGGCCCGATACATACGTTCCGGGCGGCATCTCAAGGCTCTCCAGGACTTCTCCCGTTTGCGGGTCGATATGTCTCAGATCGCTCGCGTCGTCTTCCCAGGTGCCGTGCCAGAGTTCTCCGTCAACCCAGGTGACGCCGGTGACGAAGCGGTTAGCTTCTATCGCGCGGAGAATCGCGCCCGTTTCAGGATCGACCTGATGGATCTTCCGGCTCCGATACTGCCCAACCCAAAGCGACCCTTCGGCCCACGCAAGCCCCGAGTTACCGCCGCGATCGGGCGCGGGGATGGTGGCAAGCACCTGACCGGTTTGTGGATCGATCTTCTGGATACGATCCCCGGCAATCTGAAACAGGTGCTGGCCGTCGAAGGCTGTTCCCGCATCGGCGCCAACATCCAGCGAGCGCAGCGACGGATCGCCGCTCGCAGGATCGAAGGCATTCAGCCTGTCGCCGGATCCAAACCACACATGCTGACCGTCAAACGTGACGCCGTGCACGCTATCGACACCCGCAAAGGGCCCATATTCACGGATGATTTCGGCGTCTGATCGTTTCATGTCGTCATCCTAATTACTGGGTAGTTGAGCGGGGAGTAACAAGCCTGTCGCGAATCCCGGCACGGGCGGGGTCAACCAGCGGCGCGCTCGCCCGCGCCCATACGACTGCACCTTGCCTGCGGCCGCGAGCACATCGAGTGAGCGCTGCACGGTGCGCTGGCTCGCTCCAAGCACAAGGGCGAGAGCCGAGCTGGTCCACGACTCGCCGTCGGCGAGGAAGACAAGCACCGCTGCATGTTTGTCTTCAACGGGCCTTGTCAGCACGACGACCTTGCGCGCGGCGCGCGGCATCAGCACAAACCCTCGATTCGTCGCGCTCACGCTCGTCAGCGTTCCAAGCGCTGCACGTAGCCGTCCGACTTCAACACGTAAACGCGCGCGATGCGATTCATCGCAGTGCTTCGTCCGGAATGCCCGCTCGATGAGCTTTTCCCGGGGCACGTCGGCGGGCCATGCTTCGCCCAGTCCGCGTGCGAGTGCGAACAAAACCGGGCGTCTGGCGAGCGAGACCACCGTGCCGGCGTTGCACACGAGCTGACGGCAAGCGTCCACGACAAGTGCCTTCGACGCCAGTATTGCTTCAACGTCATCGAGCAGCAGGAGCCGTTCCTCGCCGCCAGAAATCAAGCGTGCAGCGGGCGTATTCAGTATGAGGGATGCGCTTTCGACTTCCGCGGTGAGCGCAGGAATACGCGCTTGATACGCGGCGCGTTCGGCACGGGCAAGCGCGCCGCGAGCCATCTTTACCTGGAGGCGCCGCATTGCGATGCCTGCCTCAACCAGCTCGTGAGCGACCTTGAGCGCGGGTGGGAAAAGCGTGGGATCAAGCCTGGCGAGCGCCTGTTCAGCTTCGTCGATACGTCCGGTCAGGAGGTGGCGCCGGACCTCGAGATACCGCGCATGCGCGGCGTTTACCCGGTCGCCATGGGCTTCGAGTGTCGCCCGCGCGGCATCGAGCGTCTTCGCGGGCCAGCCCAGGTCTCTTGAGGCGAACGCGATCTCGACCTCGGCGACGACGCACCTCGCGCGCGCCACCGCTTCCTTCGGACCGAATGCGCGCCCCGCGCTACGCATGAGCGCTTTTGCTCGAACGAGATCGCCGAGTTGCGCCATAGCGATACCGCGAAGCGCGAGCGCGTGCGCGTCGTCGCGCAAGGCGATCCGGTTCAGTGCGCCGAGCGGGTCGCCCGCCGCGAGCGAACGTGCCGCGACCGCAATTATCGGGTCCATGGTCTGTCCGAATCACGCCACACTTGTCACTCCCCTCGTTTTATACACAGCACTAATCTATCACCAACGCGCCCGTCGGATCGGGCGTTGAACGAACGACGAAGAACCCTTATTGGAGGCAAGGACGATGACAACACACGTAACCGGGACACGAGAAGAATGGTTGGCCGCGCGGCTCGAATTGCTCAAGGCGGAGAAGGAACTCACTCGCTGCGGGGACGCACTGGCGCAGCAGCGACAAGCGCTGCCGTGGGTCCGGGTCGACAAGGACTACCGGTTCGAGACCAACGAAGGCGGCGCCTCGCTGGCAGAACTGTTCCAGGGGCGCTCGCAACTGCTCGTCTATCACTTCATGTTCGGGCCGGACTACACGGCGGGATGCCCGTCCTGCTCGTCGATAGCGGACGGGTTCAACGGTGTCGTGGTGCATCTGGCGAACCATGACGTGACGCTATCGGCGGTGTCGCGGGCGCCGCTTGCGAAGCTGCAGGCGTACCAGCGCCGGATGGGTTGGACTTTTCCCTGGGCGTCCTCGTTCGGCAGCGACTTCAACTTCGACTTCAACATCTCGCTCACGGAGCAGCAACAGCGCGAGGGGACGGTCGAATACAACTACGCTCGCGAGGCGCCTGTCGTCGACATACCTTCACGTACGACGCCCGACGGGGCCACTACGTTCGCGATCATGTCCGGAACGGATACAGCAACTTACGCACGCGAAAGACCGGGCATCAGCGCGTTCGTGCTTGAGGACGGCGTGGTCTATCACGCGTATTCCTCCTATTCGCGCGGCGTGGACGGCATTTGGGGCATGTACCAGTGGCTTGACCGCGCGCCCAAGGGGCGCAACGAGACGGGTGTCTGGTGGAAGCGTCACGACGAATACGGCGCGGGCTGAGCCGACGTTGGTGTCATCTTGTGCTCACCCAAGCGAATCGGAAAATGTCTAAAACTATGGTATCCGAATTATTTTATCAGCGCGCCTTCCTCGGTTTTTCGGCGTTGCTCTTCGCCGCCAGTGCCACGGTGACAATCGTCTGGTGCGCGTCCATGTCGGCGATGGGCGAGATGCCAATGCCCGGCGGGTGGACGATGTCGATGGCGTGGATGCGGACGTGTGGACAGACATGGCCCAATGCTGCCGCGTCGTTTATCGGCATGTGGGTCGCGATGATGGTGGCGATGATGTTGCCCTCGCTTACGCCCATGCTATGGCACTACCGTCAGGCAGTGGGCGCGCGGTCGGGTTGGCTGACGGCGTTGGTAGGCACAGGGTACTTCTGCGTATGGGCCGTGCTTGGCGCGGCTGCCTTTGTGCTGGGCAGCGCGCTGTCAGCGCTTGAGATGCAGTTTCCTGCGCTGGCGCGCGGCGCTCCGGTTGCGACGGGCGTGGTCGTGCTGATCGCCGGCGCGCTCCAGTTCACATCGTGGAAGGCACGCCGCCTTGACTGCTGCCGGAGCGACTCCGGGTGCGGAGGGGTGATGCAGGCGGACGCTGCAACAGCCTGGCGACATGGCCTGCGCCTCGGCCTTCGCTGCAATAGCTGCTGCGTCGGCCTGACGGCGATCCTTCTCGTGATGGGCGTCATGGATCTGCGCGTGATGGCCGCCGTGACGGCAGCTATAACAGTCGAGCGTCTCGCACCCGCCGGTGACCGCGCGGCGAAAGCTATTGGGGCCGTCGTCGTTGTGGTCGGACTGATCCTGATTGCGCGCGCGATGGGGCTTGGATAAGACCCGTACCTTCGTGACGATTCAGGGCAATGGTTCAAGCCCGCAACATGCGCTTATGTTCTTTCTACAAGCTCAGCAAAACTTATCATTTTCGCGCCGCACGCCTGCGTAAAATCCTCCTCATAGCTCGAAAAGAAAACCGTCCGGTCTTTACCCAACATCCTGAACAAATCAATCAGGACAGCGCGCGCGGGGGCATCGAGACCGGCGCCTGGTTCATCGGCGATAACGACCTTCACATCGCCCAGCGCAGCCGCCGTCAGGAAGATTTTCTTGCGGGTACCAAACGACATTTGCTCGAAACGCTTCCCAAGATGGGGCGTTAAGCCAAAGCGATCGGCCAAGTCGAGCGTCTGACTCTCTACGATTGTTTTCCTGTTCAATGCCACTTGCTCCAGATACTCCCGGCCGGTCTGCTGCGAGTTCGGCATGCAGTCGTCGGGCACGTAGGCAACCAGGACCTTTGCATCGAGCGTGGCGTGGCGCAACGAGTGCCCATCGACCCACACCTCTCCTTGGTCCGGCTCGATCTCTCCGGCAAGGATGGCGAGCAAGGTGGATTTGCCGCTGCCCGATTCATCGTTCAGCGCCACGCATTCCGTGCCGGCGTTATAACGCAGCCCTTGAAATATGACGCGCTCGTCGTAGCGTTTGCAGAGGTTCTCGAATCGAAGCATGGGTTGCAGACTTTGTCAGAAGGAGCGTGGCCGCGCGACCGTGTCGGATGTCGATCGGCAGGAATCGTGCGGAGTTAAGACTGCGGCAAGTTTAGCAGCGCGCGCGAGCACGCCTTGGACGCGCCAGGAACCTCATGACGAATGGCACTGTTGGGAAACCGACAAAAATCCCAATTCGGCGGATATCGGCTAGGGATTGGCGCATCCAATCGTACGTCTAGGCGCGTTATTGATAGTAGAACCGCGTTATATGTGCGGTCCTTTTTATGCTGCATCAATGCGAGCACTCATCCTTGCCAAGTGAAGGCCGGTCGGGCCGATGCTATCCGCGTTCTCAATGCGCATTTCAAGCTACGGGACAGACTTTATGATGAGCAACCCCAAGAGGACACTCCTCGCGGGCCTCCTTCTCGGTGGGCTGGTGATCGGTGCGTCTGTCATGCGCTCAGGCGAGGACACACTGTCGGGATCACGATCCGGCCCGGAGCGCGATGGCGCTTCCATCTCCGGCGAACTGGACACTGGCTCGACCGGATCCCAGACTTCAAGACCGGCTCCTGCGAGCGAGCATTCCGACGATATCTCTCACATTCTTCAGGTGATTCGCGACAGCCTGAAACGCAATGATCTTGCTTCCGCTAAAGTGCTGTTGGGCGCGGTGCAAAAGCTCCACATGGACGACAGCCGCACGTTGACACTCCAGAAAGAGTTGCAGGCGCGTGAGGAAAGCACCGGCCCCATGTCGCCGGTTGCAACGCCTGACACCCCACGGAATACAGCAAAATTGAATCGCCCCTTAACGCGTTTGCCTGCGAGAACAAGACGTTCGCATGAGAGCACGTCGCCCGTTCGCGACCATACCTTCAGCACGTCTCGTCGCTTGCGTATCGCAGATGCCCCTCAGATCAGAGCGCCATCGACCAGCGGGATACAAGCCGAAGCAGCAGGCCCGGCTTTGAGAGTGAGAAATACAGATTCGAGTTTGCGGGAAGAGGCACGACCCGTGGCCAGCACACGGCCACGGGTCGCGCCAACTCGCACGACGCCGCTCGCCGAACCCGTGTTACCGCCAGCCCAGTCTGTAGCACCAAAGCCGTTTCCACTGCAAGCGAGTCAAGCGCCTAAGACACGTGCACAGGTGCGCGCGGAACTGGAACGCGCTCGTGCGGACGGCTCGCTTCCACGCTATGGCAACCCTAATCCTGCCGGACCAGGTGGCGTGCCGAGCAGCACCACAACGATGTTTGGCAGTGAATAACTGAACTTGTCAGCAACAACCACCACGACCTGACGTATCGAGCCTCATCCCATGCAGGCCGCGATAAGGGGGCACTTCCGGCGAACTCCATCCATCGAGCATCTGTGGTGCAAGCCGATAAACCTCCACGCCCAGCGGCCGGCAGACTTCGAGCGGATCCCGCGCGTCGGGTCCCCACATCGGCAAGGACAAATCTCCGCCCGGACACGTTGACAGCGCGCACAGCAGGTCGATCTCCGCGAAGAACTCCAGGTAATCGCCTTTCTTCGCCGGGCAGGCCTTCATGAAGTATTGATCGTTCAGATTGAGCCCCGTGCACTGAAATACATTTAGTACGTCATGCACATCAAATTCGGTGAGACCGTGCGGTGCGATCGCGCGGGTCCGGTTCGAATGGCAATGGAAATCGAAATCCTCGCCGGTCAGCATCCGGTTCACATACGGATCGCAGCGCGTGCCCAACAGTCGTGAACGCGGCCGCCATGTTCGTCGATTCCGTAGTCGGCCAGGGTGTGGTCGGTGATCGTCACAAGCGGGCGAAGATAGGGCAGGGTCGACCACAGCCGGTCGAATGTACTCACATGCGCCTGCTGCAACTGGCGCGTGCGTGACGCCCAGAAACGCTCGCGCGGATTGTGCAGATTCCATATGTTGAGGTCCGCGACCTGCGGGCCTTCAATGGTCACGATCCGGAACACATGTCCGGCCGGGACCTTCCACGCGTACCCGGAGCGGATCGGCACGACCGCCGAGTCCACCCGCGTGCGCGTTTCATGCGCGGTGGCAACGCGCGTATAAAAGTCCCGATCCACTTCGAGTGCAGAACCCTGGGTAACCTGATAAGCGGCAGGGTAGTTCAACGTGGTTTGATATCTCCTGATTGAATCGACACGAGGCGCGTGGCCCCGTTCGAGAAAAGGACGCTGGAAAGGCGTGGTTCAGAGAAGGTCGATGAGCGCTTCTTCCGAGCGGTCCAGGTAGTCGGAAAGTTTCTTGCTCGCCCGCTTGTGTTCGCCCGCCACGATCAAGTCGTAGAGTTCGCGGTCACGCTCGATCCACGGCAGCTGGAAACGCCGTTCATCGGGGGCGGCGGAGAACAGCAAGCGCAACTGCGCGAGAATCGTGCGGAAGAACTGATCGAGCAGCGCGCTGCCGATCATCTCCACAATGTGCTGATGAAAGCGCAGGCTATGGGTGCCCACGCTTCGCCAGTCTTCTTGCGATGCGGCAAGCGCTGCGGCATCGCAGGCAGCGGCCATGGCGTGCAGCACAGCCGGATCTGGCGGGTCGGTCTTTCCCGGCAGCGGCATTGCCTGCAACTCCAGAGCGCGGCGGACCCGGAAAATATCGCGCACGTCGGTGCGTGTGAGTGTGCGCACGACCACGCCGCGATGCCGGTAGTGCACGCCCAATCCCTCGCGGCAAATCTGCCGCAGCGCCTCGCGAAGCGTATTACGCGAGACGTCGTAGGCTTTCGTGAGATCGGCTTCGGTGAGCGGAGTGCCGGGAGGCAGGTCGCCGCAGATGATCTTGTCGCGAATCTGCGTGACGATGCGCTCGGTCACGGACTCTTCTTCGATGTGCTCGGTCACGGTCTTGGCTTTGGTCGCTGAGGTCACGGAATCGGATCGGGTCATGCGAGCTGGAGGTCTTTAAGAAAATGCGCGACGCGGGAATCCTTGTCGGACGCGGTCATGGCGCGAGGCGCGGCGTCCGCCACGATCGAGCCATTCTCAAGGAAGATTATCCGATCCGAGATGCGGAATGCGAAATTGATCTCATGCGTGACGATCACCATGGTCATCCCCTCACGCGCGATTTGCTCGATCACTTTCAGGACTTCGGCCACCAGTTCGGGGTCGAGCCCGGAGGTGGGTTCGTCGAAGAGGACAATTGATGGTTTCATGGCCAGCGCCCGTGCAATCGCCACGCGCTGTTGCTGCCCGCCGGAGAGCTGATGCGGATACTTGTGCGCATCAGCGGCCATACCGACCTTTGAAAGCATCTCCATGCCAAGCGCGCGCAGCGCGGCCTTCGATCCACGGTCGTGATAGCGCGGCGCCAGCGTCACGTTGTCGAGCACGCTGCGATGCGGGAGCGGCAATAGCCCCACTTTGCAGGAACAAAATCATCAGGCCCGTGAGCCTGGCAACAAGGGCGTGGTGCGGCGAGAAGGACGGATGATACGCGTGCATGGACGTTCCCTTTCTGTTGAAAGGATCGCACTTGGCGATCCACATTTGTTGAACAATATATGTAATGTTGTTCAACAAAATGTGGATTTCAAGACTTTGCGAAACGTCGGATGGAGGGTTTTGTGGCTGCGCGTGAATTGCTTAGAAAGCAGAGGATCGTGCGTTCAAGGCTTACGGCGGAGTGTGATGGATGCTGCGGAATAGGAGTTTTTAACGAGGACGTGCCGGATACCGGACAAGGGGTCGTACGCGGAGCGGATCAGGCAGGAATATTCGAGCGACGTCGGACGCGGGCAATCGAACGCGCGGATTTGCTCGGGTACCGCTTTGGATGAGATGCCACGGGTGTGGCGGGTGAAGTCATGAAGGGGGATCCTTGCTCGCTCGGAGCCATGCGCGGTGCTGAAGGCGCCGAGGTGGCGTGCGTTCGAGCCCATCCCGACTGATGTGATCCAGACAATGCGGAGCAACTAACCTGCTGCCCCTGTTGCGGCAACGCTTCTACTCTTGTGTGGACGTCGCCGACCTGTTCGTGTGGCGTCGATCAGCGAGTTGAAAGCAAGGAGCGCGAGGGGGACTGCGGAACAGCCGCAGACGTCCTCGCGCTCAATAGCTCTTAATCCGCGACCTTTTCGGAATCCGGAACGGCGGTGTTTTCAGGAGCCGTCACATTCTCAGGAGCCGTCACATTCTCAGAAACTGCTGCCTTTTCAGGAGCTGTTTCGCTGTCAGAAGCCGCTGCGCTCGCTGCCGTCGCTGCGTTCTCAGAAGCCGCTGCATTCTCAGCACCAGCTGCCTTTTCAGGAGCCGCTGCCTTCGATGCGACTCTGGCCACGCGACCTTCTTCGAGCTTCGTCGCGCGAACGCCGTCTTCAGGCGATACCCGTCCGGCTTCCTCACCCGACAGGTCGACACGAATTGCGCCTTCGACCATTGCTGTCCAGTAACGGCTGCCGCGGCACCAGATCTTGATGGCTGCGCGCAACTCGGTCTCGCTCAGCGCCATCTCCGTTGAGTGCGCGAGAAGATCTTCGAAAATTCCGATCTTCAGCGGCACCTTGGGCGACGGGTTTTTCGGGAACGCTTTAGGAAACCGTTTTTGCAGTTTTCCGATGGTCAGGACCACCGGGTCCACAGGTTTCGACCTGACCGCGACGGGTGCATCGGGGCGCGCCGCGGGCCGAGGCTGGCGCGACGGACGCGGCGGGCGCGACGGCTTGGCGGCGGGCTTAGACGAGACCGGTGCGGACGCGGGCTTGGCAGCGGGATTAGACGCAGGATTAGAAGCGGGCTTAGACGCATCCTTCGAGGCAGGCTTATGCGCAGGCTTCGACTGCGCGCGTTTCGCCTGTTTCTCTTTCTCGAATTGTTGTTTCAATACAGCGAGCTGTTCAAAGCCCATAGCACATGACCAGGCAAGTAAAACGTCAATTCTAGCAGCCCGTCGCGCCCGGCGTTCTACAAGCCCGGGCAGACGGGGAAATCTTCAGTCAATTGCGGCATCCGTTGGGGCGGGCAACTTCGCTGAAGCAGTGATCAAACACCGGAAAACAGAGGGTAGACGCAAGTGGCATCCGCCTTCTCAAAACGCTCTCGACGCCCACTAACTGAGTCCACAAAGGAACCAGGAAGCGAGCGCCGAACCACCACATCGCTCAGAGCGAGATCTCGGTTCCGAGCTTTACAAGAAACTGACCCAGCCATTGCGGATGAGCGGGCCAGGCCGGGGCCGTGATGAAATTGCCGTCGGTGACCGCGCTGTCCACTTCGATGTCGGCATAGTCGCCGCCGGCCAACCGGACTTCCGGCGCGCAGGCGGGGTAGGCAGAGATCCGCTTGCCGCGAATCACGTCGGCGGCAGCTAGCAATTGCGCGCCGTGACAGACCGCGGCGATCGGTTTTTCGGCGGACGCGAACTGACGTACGATTTCGATCACCCGTTTATTCAACCGCAAGTATTCCGGTGCACGGCCGCCGGCGATCATCAGCGCGTCGTACTGCGTCACATCGACGTCATCGAAATTCGCATTCAGCGCGAACAGATGACCCGGCTTTTCAGTGTAGGTCTGGTCGCCCTCGAAGTCGTGAATCGCAGTCTTGATCTTGTCTCCGCTTTTCTTTCCGGGGCACACGGCGTGCACCGTGTGGCCGACCATTTGCAGCGCCTGGAAAGGCACCATCGTTTCATAATCTTCTGCAAAATCGCCGGTCAAAAATAAGATCTTCTTGGCTGCCATCTTGTTCTCCTGTCAAAGACAATTACGCGCGAACGCGGCCCGGTCAAACCGGAACCGCTCGATTTATCTTAGCTCGTCTTCATGGCAGAACGGGGATACTTTGCCGCTTGCCGCATAAATCGCGATTAAACATAGAGACGCGTGAGGCTTTCCTCAGCGCATTTCTCGCCTGACGCCGGCCGTTTTTGCTAACGTGCTGAACCTTTACCGGACCGCTTTTGCAATGACGCGGACGTGCCCCGTCAAATATGATTCCCGCTGTTCTCCCTGACATCGAACTGCATGACTGATCCACTTATTCCTGCCACGCTTGCTTTTCGTCCCAACGGCTCGCCGTATTCGCCCGAATATGGCGACATTTACCACAGCATAGTGGGCAGTCTTGCCCAGTCGCACCATGTATTTTTGCAGGGCAACGGCTTGCCTGGGCGATGGCAGGGGCGTCAAACCTTCACCGTACTCGAAACCGGTTTCGGCATGGGCATCAATTTCCTGACGACATGGGCCGCGTGGCGTGCCGATCCCGCGCGCAGCGAACGGCTGCATTTTGTGTCGATCGAAAAGCACCCGTTTTCGACGGACGACCTGCATCGTGCTTACGCAGTGACCGTGGACGATCCATCGGTCCTCGCACTGGCCGACGTGCTTGCCACCGCGTGGCCGGCGCTGCGACCCGGCACGCATCAACTCGATTTCGATAATGGCAACGTCACGCTGACGCTGATATTCGGCGATGCAGTGGATATCCTGCCCACGCTGCGGTTGCGCGCCGATGCGTTTTATCTCGATGGTTTCGCGCCTGCGAAAAATCCTGAACTCTGGACGCCCGCGATCTTCAGTTCACTTGCCGCGTTGGCCGCTGACGACGCAACGTTTTCCACCTACACCAGTGCCGGCGATGTGAAACGCGCGCTGTTGCAAGCGGGTTTTGAATATCGGAAAGTGGCCGGCTTTGGCTGGAAGCGTGCAATGCTCGTAGGCCGTTTCGCGCCGCGCTAAGACGCTGGTTGAAAACAGGGTATGCGATCGCTCATTCGCCAAGGCATCCGGAGCCGGCGCTGGCAGCATGCCTCATCATGCAGGGGGCGTCGCAACGCAATAGACTGTCACAACAGGCTCCATGGATACTTCGCAGCCTTTGCAAACTGACATTCAATTGGCCTCCAAGGCGCGATCCATCATCTACTGAATAGGGAAATCCCTAATGGTCGACCAATCCGACAAGCCCGATGACAAGCAATCCCCCGTCCGCGCGACCGGCATGAAGCGAGGACTCACGTCTTACGGCGATCAGGACTTTTCGCTGTTCTTGCGCAAGGCCTTCATCAAGGGCGCTGGTTATACCGACAAGGCCTTGAACCGGCCGGTCATCGGTATCGTCAATACGGGGAGTGCGTATAACCCCTGCCACGGCAATATGCCGCAACTGATTGAAGCGGTGAAGCGCGGTGTGATGCTCAGCGGTGGCTTGCCGATGGACTTCCCAACCATCTCTATCCACGAAAGCTTTGCGTCGCCTACATCCATGTATCTGCGCAATCTGATGTCGATGGATACCGAGGAAATGATTCGCGCGCAGCCCATGGACGCAGTCGTTCTCATCGGTGGTTGCGACAAGACCGTACCCGCGCAATTGATGGGTGCGGCGTCAGCGGGCATACCGGCGATCCAGCTCATCACGGGGTCAATGCTGACAGGCTCGCATCGTGGCGAACGGGTAGGCGCATGCACCGATTGCCGCCGCTATTGGGCCAGGTTTCGCGCCACCGAGATCGACGAGGAAGAAGTCGCCGACGTCAACAACCAGCTGGTCGCAAGCGTAGGAACCTGTTCGGTGATGGGCACCGCCAGCACCATGGCGTGTGTCGCGGAAGCGTTGGGCATGACGGTTCCCGGCGGAGCGTCGCCGCCGGCGGTCACGGCTGACCGGATTCGCGTGGCCGAAGAAACGGGGGCGCAGGCGGTCCAGATGGCGCTCGACGGTCTCACCATCGACAAGATTCTTAACGCAAAAGCCTTTGAAAACGCGATGCGCGTGTTGCTGGCAATTGGCGGCTCGACTAATGCAATCGTCCACCTGACTGCTATTGCGGGACGGTTGGGGCATCGGATTGATCTGGACATGCTCGATCGCATGGGCAAAGAAACGCCTGTGCTGCTGGACCTGAAACCTACCGGCCAGCACTACATGGAAGATTTCCACGCTGCGGGCGGCATGGCTACGCTGCTGCGTGAACTCAAGCCGTTGCTCCATCTTGATGCGCTGACCGTCACGGGACGCACGCTTGGGGAAGAGATCGAGCTGAGTGGACCTGGGTATCGGCAGGACGTCGTACGATCATTTAGTGATCCGATATATCCTCAGGGCGGCTTGGCGGTATTGCGTGGGAACCTGGCGCCAGGCGGCGCGATCATCAAGCAATCGGCTGCCGATCCAAAACTGATGGAGCATGTCGGTCGGGCGGTCGTGTTCGAGGATCTCGAGGACATGACCAGCCGGATTGACGACGAAGCGCTCGACGTCACCGCGCAAGACGTCCTTGTGCTGAAGAACATTGGCCCCGTCGGTGCGCCGGGGATGCCCGAAGCGGGTTATATCCCGATCCCGCGCAAGCTTGCGCGGACGGGGGTCAAGGACATGGTGCGGATCTCCGATGGCCGAATGAGCGGCACTGCGTTCGGCACGATTGTTCTGCACGTCACCCCGGAAGCGGCGATCGGCGGTCCGCTGGCTCACGTGCGCAACGGGGATCGAATTCGTTTGAGCGTGATCAACCGGGAGATTGCACTGCTCGTGCCGGAAGCTGAATTGCAACAGCGTGCGCTCGACAACCCCGTGGTTCGTCCGACCGCGGGACGTGGATACCGGAAGTTGTTTTTGCAGACAGTGACGCAAGCGGATGAGGGAGTGGACTTCGATTTCCTGCAGAGCGAAATTCTGCAAGAAAAGAACAAGGAGAACGAAAAATAGAGGCAGTGCGCGAGCCAGGTGACTATGGCCTATTCCGTGCGGCGATCAGGCTGATGCGCCGCACGGCCTGGATCGGTCGCAACACTGACGCATCCACCCGTCACACCAGGCAGAACCTACTCCAGGCCCAGAGTCGACGGTGTCTCTACTTCGCGCATGTTGTAGGCCGACAAGATCCGGTACAAGGTCACACGCGACACACCAAGTTCGCGCGCCGCGTCGCCTACGCGCCCGCGATTTCTTAGCAGCGCCATTTCGATGGCCTGCCGTTCGCCCACTTCGCGCGCCTGCGCGAGCGACATGGGCACGCATTCCGCAAACCCGCCGAGTTCGAGATCCTGCGCGCCGATCAAGCGGCCTTCGGCCATTACGATCGCACGCCGCACGCGGTTGATCAGCTCGCGCACGTTGCCGGGCCACGCATAGTTATGAATCGCGGCAATAGCGTCAGGGGCGAACCCGCGAATCCGCCGGCTAGCGTCTTTCTCGAATCGATCCAGCATGTGCCGCGCAAGCAATTCGATGTCCTTGCCACGCGCCCTTAATGGCGGCTCCTCGATCTGCAGCACGCACAAGCGGTGATAAAGGTCGGAGCGGAAGCGGCCTTCAATCATGGCCGTTTGCATGTCGACATGCGTAGCCGAGACAATCCGCACATCGACGGCCGTGGACTCATGGCCGCCCAGGCGCTCGATCTTGCGCTCCTGAAGGAAACGCAACAGGCTCGCCTGGCTCTCGAGCGGCAAGTCGCCAATTTCATCGAGGAACAGCGTACCGCCGTTCGCCGCTTCAACGCGCCCGATCTTGCGTTGATTCGCCCCGGTGAATGCGCCGCGTTCATAGCCGAACAATTCGGACTGCAAGAGATGTGCGGGAATAGCCCCGCAGTTGATGGGGACAAACGGCTCATTGCGCCGCACTGAGCGCGCGTGAATGGCCAACGCCGTCAGTTCCTTGCCCGTTCCCGATTCACCGGAAATAAACACGGGCGCGTCCGTCATGGCGACCTTTCGGATCGCGCGGAATAGCGCAAGCATGGCGTCGCAGGAGCCGATCATGTCGCCTTCGGCGTTGGCATCGCTCTTCGCGCTGGCGGGGTCGCGTGCGCCTCCGTCATGCAACGCCGCGATTCCGTAGGCATGGCCCAGCGCGTTCAAAATGCGCTCGCCCGATGCGGGGAGCGTTACATAGTCGAAGCAAAAATCGCGGACGAGGCGACGAATCGTTGAATCTTCAAGTTGCGCCGGCGACAAGAGCGCCAACCAGCCTACTGTTTTTACCGATAGCCAGGTCTCGGCCAGCCGCAGATTAGCCAGGACGTTTCGCGCCGAGAAATCGAGTAAGCCGCCACTGGGCTTCGATGAAAAATTCCCCGGCTCACGGTCCAGTTCCAGGGATTTGACTGTCCAGCCACGCGCATCCAGGAGCGAACGAAGTTCGAGCGTCAAGGGATCGCCAACGTAAAACAAATGCCTGGGAAGCGATGCAGAAGCCATGAAAGTCATACCGGTTAGTTATAGCGACCCCGTTTCAAGACGCTGCGGGGTCAGCACATTTTGGGCACGTGGCAAAAATTGCAGCTGCCGGCCTCACGAAAACTGCATACGTTTTAGTTATATCGACTCAACACACGGAAACTTGAAAGGAATTGAAGTTTGGCTGGTTGTCCTTGGTCCACTTTCGAACCCCCGTTCGCAATTCGCGTTCCGTCTCTTGCGAGCACTCACTAAGAACCATGTGAAAAGGTTCTTCATTCTCGCCGGCAAGATTTTTTTGCGGCAATAAGTTTTTAAGGGCTTAGGTGGCACATGTTATCTGCGCAAGTGGCCGGTTCGATTATTTTTTGGCGCCATGGAAAATTATTTCACGAGAATTCACATTCGCCCTTTACCGGTATTGACCCGGCGCGATTGTTATGAGAACGCAATTCGTCCGGCGTCGTACCAGGGCGTCGAATCGAGCGTCAATTAACAGGGCGCGAACCGCAATGGCGTCAAATAGTAATTTAGGCCGAAAATAGCGCGATGGCTCAATTATTTGTATGAATATAAGGAAGCGCTAGCGTAGCGGGCCCTAGGCTCGTGGTCCTCTCACGGGGTAATCCCTAAGCATTTATCTAGCCATTTACCCTAACACCAGGCCGGCGCCTTTAAGCGCGTCGCGAATGCCAAGCGCGGGATAGGCCCCGTCGACGGTGCGCATATTCGAACGAGGTCAAGGGTATCGTGGGTTATGGCGCCTGATGCGCTTCTGAGCGGATCAGGTCTGCGATCCGCTCGGCGAGCATGATGGTTGGTACGTTCGTGTTCGCACACGGAATGGAAGGCATCAAGGAGGCGTCGCAGACGCGCAGGTTCTGCGCGCCATAGACGGCACCCGACGCGTCCGTAACTGCGCCGGGGTCATCGGCGGCGCCCATTCTGCATGTACCGGAAGGGTGCCATGTGCCACCGACCGAACGCGTGACAAACCGCGTGAGCGCGTGGTCGTCGGTGAGCAAGCCGGCGATGGAAAACGCCTTGCGTCACGAGCCGATGAATCAAGCCTTGGCCCCACGGTCCTGCCCAATCCGGCAATGCGCTCAAGATGCCGCGTTGAATCGCGTTGGCGGTTCCGGGCGCGGCTACTTTCGCGACTCGTGGTGAGTAACTCGATGGGAAGATAGCGCTTCGATGACCTGCCATCGAAGGATCCGCCAGCGTCTCTGCACCGAAGCGAACGGCAAGCTTCAGGCGGTCGAGGTCGCGTGGGTCGGAGAGCATGTTGAACTCGACGGCCGGTTCATCATGGGGGTTCGCGGGGGGCAGCGTGACCCGGCCGCGTGAGTATGATTTGTTGACCCAGAAGAAGATCGTTCCCAGCCGATACCCAATTGAATGCCAGCCTGAACGCGACAGGATCGCGTCGTGCATGTCGCCTTGGACAGTGCTTGGCAGTCCGGATGAAAAATGCACGATGGCTTGCTCGTGGTGTTCATCGGGGAAGGGCGTGTGGGCAGACTTGGGCAAGAAGGCCGACACGGCGATGGACGGATGTTCCATCAGGTTGCCGCCGACCCCGGGCCGGTCCGCAAGCAGTGGGATGTGCGGCGCTGCGAGGTGATCTGAGGGACCGATGCCGCTGCGCAGCAGGATTGCGGGGCTATGGATCGCGCCTGCGCACACGATCACTTGGGCAGCGTGCACGACTTCGCCGGAACTGAGCAATGCGCCGATTGCCTTCTTGCCGTCGAACAGCACGCGGTCCACGCTCTCGCCGGTCCTGATCGTCAGGTTGGGGCGCTGGCGCACGGCATCTGAGAGATAGCAGATGGAGGTTGGAATCCGTTCGCCTGCGGCGCTGACTGCAATTGCGCCAATGAAGGTTCCGTTTTGCCACGGGCCGTTTTGATCATCGAGGCGGGGATGGCCGCGCTGTTTCAGGGTCGCTAGGACGGCGCGCACGAACGGCGAGATGCGCGGCCACTCTGTGCGTTTGATGCGCACCGGTCCGGTCTTGCCGTGCAGTTCGCCGCTGAAGCCCGCGTCTGTTTCGAGCTTGCGAAAGTAGGGCAGGCATGACGTCCAGTTCCAGCCTTGCGCGTCTAGTGTTTCCCATTCGTTGTAGTCGGCGGGGCGCCGCGATTGGCCATTAGTGCGTTGATGGCTGAGCCTCCGCCGAGGATGAGATATTGGACGTGTGGTTCGTTCGCACTTGGGGGGGCCGGTTCTTGCGTTAGCGGTCAGGGTCAATGCCGGGTTGCTGCTTTCCAGGCATTCGCGGGTTATACGTTAGCTTATTTCTTTATCACTTTTAGCCACTGCGCGTGGCGGCGCGTCATTTCTTTGTCCAAAGCGACAAAGAAACGAAGCAAAGAAAGCGCTTTCACCTCTCTAAAAATTAAGTGTCCACAGCGTGCAGTTTCTATTCATTGGTACCCGAAAAGCACGGTGCTCGCCAGAGCCACGAATGTGTGAACCCCTCTTTCTCCGAACACGGATACCCCACGCTTCGCCACCAGTGACTGAACCTGCCCAAGGAATACCCCGCGCTACCCGCGAAAAACCTTTCACCAAATTTGTACGCAAGCCGAACCACTTCGCTAACCCACCAAGAAATGAGGGAACCGAATGGTTAGGGCCTAACCCCCGAAAATGACAGCGCAAACCGTGCAGCTAACACGCGAACAATGGCAGCGGTGGATACGCGTGAGGCCGTGCGGGTTCGTGGGGCACGGGTGCTTGCCCGAGAGCGTACGGGGCGAAGCGTTTTACTGTCAGGATTCGCGAGAAGGAGGGTTTCAAACATCCGGGGTTCTAGCGAGCACCGTGCTCTTCGGGTACCAATGAAATAAAACCGCACGCTGTGGACACTTAATTTTCAGAGAGGTGAAAGCGTTTTCTTTGCTTCGTTTCTTTGTCGCTTTGGACAAAGAAATGACGCGC